>CAIRCM010000152.1 GCA_903877125.1 uncultured Acetobacteraceae bacterium
AGAAGCGCTCCAGCCGCTCACGTCCGGCCACTCGCTTGCGGCCCTCAATGACGAAGGACAACTCAACGCGGGTGACAGCCGAGACAAGACGGGCGGACGCGCCCTCAATGGCCTCGGCATACCGAAGCTGGTCCTCCTCCTCGAAGAGGATCGCCACAACGGCGGACGTGTCGATGACCATCAACGCCACATGCCCGTGTCGTCATAGCCCACAATTTCGTCCGGGCTGCGGGTATCGAAGTCCGGCAAGGCAGCGCATTCATGGCCAAGCGCCGCGAGTTGGTCGGCGAGCTTGGCGGGTTGCCCTCGCCGGAGCCGTTCACGCTGCAACCGCTCGGCCAAAGCCGTCCGCACGGCGTCGGTGAGCGTCTCTCCGGTCAGAGAGGCGACTTCGCGGGCAAGCCGGTCGGTCTCCTTGTCTTTCAAGCTCAAGGCCATGGCACGCTCCGGTGTCTAGAAATCGCCTGTTGATATAGAAACCTGCGCGCCGGGCGGCAACCGCTCGTTCAACCCGGAGGCGCGGCCAATGACATCAGGTCGTCGATATTGAACACCACGGCCGTCTCGGCGAAGCCTGGTTCCCGCTGCGCAAACCGGCGGACATAGGCCGGTTGGTGCGCGAACCCGGCGATCACCCGCACCACTGCAAGGATGAAGGCGTCCGGTGCGTTCAAAGAGGCCAGAATCTCGTTCTTGGTGATGATCACGTCCCGTGCTTCGCCATGGCGGCCCTTCACCTCGATGAAGCGGAGATGCCCGGCGCGTGGATCGCGGCTCTCCACGTCCCAGCCCTTCTTCTCGGCGGAAACATCCCGCGGCTCGTTCCCCAAGGCCCGCTCCGCCGCGATCACGGATTCCATCGCAAGGCGTTCGACTTCGGCGCGGGCGTTCGGGTCCTCAGAAAAGCCGGGAGGTGCGCCGCCCTGCTGGGTGGCAGGCGCCCTGACGGCGAGCAAGCCCTTCGGTATAATTAGGGCCGCACCTTTCAGGACCGGGGGGAGGGCCGTGATCAGGCGCTCGCGCGCCAACTCCTCCTGGCGTTTATGCAGCCGCTCCACCAAACGCTGTGCCGTCGCCTCGGCGTTGCTGGCATTGATCCTCTGTTCCTTCCCGGCACGCTCTTCTTCCCGAAGGCGGGCGGCCCGCGCGTCCCAATAGTTGATCTCGCGATTGAGGCGCGCGCGCACCTCACGCTCTACCTTGTCGATCTCCGCCAAGCGGCGACGTTTCACCTCTGTCAGATGGTCAGGCACCAGGTTGGCGATGGCATAGGCGAGCGCCCGGTCTTCAACGTGACCTGAAAGCCAAGGCGCGTTGATCTGGTCGGCAACCAATGCGCGTTCGTCGGGCGTGATCGGCCGACAATCGAGGTAGGGGGCCGGTCCGCCGTCCATGGCAGCACCGTCTTCGCGCAAGTGGATGAACTGCAACCGCTGAGAGACCACACGCGGCTCGCCGGATTTCGCCACACGGCCATCGCGAATGGCGTGCTCCAGATAAACAAGCAGGCGCGGTGCGAAGCCTTCATCGGTCTCGTCCACCAGCACCGCGCCTTGCTGCAAGAGAGGCTGGAACCGCTCCAGCACGACATCCACGACGGCATCGAGCAGCGAATGGCCGGGCGCGAGGAGTTCGGCCTGGGGTTTCCCGGCGATCAACGTCTTGTCGAAGGTCACGCGGGCATAGCGGTCGAGCACGGGATCGCCGCGCCCGATGAGCCGGTCGCGATGTTTGAGGATCGGTGGGACACGCAGGATTTCCGACCGGCCTTTCTCACGTTCGGCGATCCGCCCGCCGAGATGCTGAAACGCCTCGCGGAAGAAGGCGCCGATGAAGTGGGGTTGCAGGCGGCGGGCCTGCGCGCGCTCCATTTCCTCGCGGATGGTCGCGACCGCGTTCGGGTCCATCCCTTCCGAGGTCAGCTTCCGTTCGGCGACGAGCCGTTCGATGGCGTCCACGTCCACCGCGTCGTCCACCTTCTGGAACAGGCGGGCCTTGGTTTCCGGGGCGTCACCGTAGCGGATGGCGTCGATCAGAAGGTCGCGCAACGCCTGGCCTTCGAAGAGCTGGCCCAATACGTCATAGACCTTGCCGCCCAGGGCTTTCCGCGCTTCCTCCAGTTTTTCCAGCAGGCGGCGGTAGACCTCGCCTTCGCGTGTGTTGGTCGCGCACAGATTCCACAGGTGGCAGACCTCGGTCTGGCCGATGCGATGGATGCGCCCGAAACGCTGTTCCAAGCGGTTTGGGTTCCAGGGAAGGTCGTAATTGACCATCAGATGGGCGCCGCGCTGAAGGTTCACGCCCTCGCCGGCCGCGTCGTTCGCGATCATCACCCGCACGACGGGATCGGAATTGAAGGCCGCGATCGAGGCGCGCCGGGCTTCGCGGGCGATGCCGCCATGGATGACGACAACCGCGGCGGGGTCGCCAACGCGGGCGGCGATTTTCTGGTGGAGATATTCGAGTGTGTCCTTCGGCTCCGTGAAGATCAGGATTTTGCGGCGAAGGCCGGTCGCCGGATCGAGCATGATCGGGTCGTCGAGAATCGTCTCCAGTTCCCGCCACTTCGCATCCTGGCCGGACAGTTTGAGCCGAAGCGCCTGGGCCTCAAGGTCCCGGAGAATGGTGATTTCCGCCTCAAGTTCGGCGAGGGTCGCCGCCGCCGTGGCCTGATCGGCGATCTGTTCCTCGATCGCCTCCGCCTCTTCGCCCGGGACGTCTTCCAGATCTTCGGCATCGACGCTCGGCAATACCGGGGCATAGGAAAGGGAGGCCGTTCCCACGTGACGGGTGAGTCTCTCCTCTTGGAGCCGGTCCTCCAACCGTTTCCGGCGCCGCTCAAGGGAGCGATGGATTGCGGCGGGAGAGGAAGCGAGGCGGCGTTGCAAGATTTGCAGCGCGAAGCCGACGCTGTTCTGCCGCTTTCCGTCGCCCGATCGATCGGCGCGATTCATCTCCTCGCGGACATAGGTGGTGACGGCCGTATAGAGCGCGGCCTCGGCGGATGAGAGTTCGTAGCTGGCCGTGTAGGCCCGCCGCTCCGGGAAAAGCGGTGTGCCGTCGAACCGATAGAGTTCCTCTTTCGTCAGCCGCCGCATCATGTCCGACACGTCGGCCTTGTGGACGCCTTCGCGGAAGAGCCCCTCAAAACGGTCAGCGTCCAGCAGGCCCATGAAAAGCTGGAAGTCCGCCTCCTTGCCGTTGTGCGGCGTGGCGGACATCAACAGGAAATTGCGGGTCCGGGTGCCAAGCAGCTTGCCCAGCTTGTGGCGCTGCGTTTCCTTCACCTCGCCGCCAAAATACGAGGCCGCCATCCGATGGGCCTCGTCGCAGATAATCAGATCCCAATCAGGCGCGGCCTGTAGCTTCGCTTTCAGGTCGTCGGACCGGGCGGCCATGTCCAGGCGAACGATCAGGCGGGAGCGGTCTGCGAAGGGGTTTCCCGTGACGGAGTTTTCGATCTGGTCGCGGGAGAGAATGTCGAAGGAAATGCCAAACTTTTCGGACATTTCCTCCTGCCACTGCTCCACCAGGCTGCCGGGCGCGACAATCAGACACCGCTCAAGATCGCCGCGGATCAAAAGCTCCTTGATGAGCAATCCCGCCATGATGGTCTTACCGGCCCCTGGGTCGTCGGCCAGCAGAAAGCGAAGCGGCTGGCGGGGCAGCATTTCGCCGTAGACGGCTGTGATCTGGTGGGGCAGGGCCTCGATCTGCGAGGCGCTGACGGCAAGGTAGGGGTCGAACAGGTGCGCCAGCCGAAGCCGGTATGCCTCGGACGCGAGCCGTAGCAAGCTGCCGTCCGCATCGAAGCCGTATGTCCGGCCGGTTTCCAAAACCTCGAACGCGGCCTCTTCGCCCCGGTAGACCAGCCGCTCGCCGACGCGGCCGTTCACACGGAAAACGATATTGAGGGCGTCGGGTCCAAAGCGTGTGACCTGAACGATTTCGGCGATGCCGGCCGTGTCCAAACCACGGAAGCGGGCGCCCGCCTTGATGTCTTCGAACGCCGTCATGTTGATAACCCCGAAATCGTCGCCGCGCCGACATCATAGTTTCTGGCCAATTGTGGCGCCCTCGGTGCGGCGTAGATTTCTTCCACCGATAGCGCGATCCGCTTGAAGGGGGGCATGGAGAAATTCGAATTCTGCTGGGAAGGGGTTCAACCACCCGCGAACTGGAAACGCCGAACTCAATGGAGCCGGACACGTCGCCCCGAGTTATGACCTGGTGATACCCCCGTGATACCCAGGACTGTCCGCCGCAGCTACCGTCACTGATGGATATTCCCAGAAAGACGTGCATTTTCAGGGAGTTAGAATGGTGCCCAGGGGCGGAATCGAACCACCGACACTGCGATTTTCAGTCGCATGCTCTACCAACTGAGCTACCTGGGCCTCTGTTCGTCCAACCCGTTGGGGCCGGCGGAGGCAGGGTGATTACAGCAAGGCGACAGAGGGATCAAGACGCTTCCGGCGATGGCGGCGGATCCTCGTCAAGCTCCTCCGGCGGGCCGGGAATCACGTATTCACCGGTCAGCCACCGGCCTAAATCCACGTCCGAGCAGCGTTTGCTGCAGAACGGGCGGCTGGTTGGGGTGGGGGGCTTGCCGCAAATCGGGCAACGCGGGTCAGCCATGCTCTTGCTCCAGTCTCCACGCGGTTCCGGTCAGGGATGGGTCGGATCGTAACGTCAGCGCCCGCCCGGCGCGATTGGCAAGGTCCGGGAGCGCCACGGGATCGCGTTGCAGCGCCTCCACCACGGCGGGGGCGGCGTGCAAAGCGGGCAGGCGGCGCGGGTCGGGGTGGAGGTCCCGCACGATCATGCGCAATGCGGCCAATCCGGCGGCGTGGGGGCCGGCCAGCAGCTCATGCAGCGGCGGGTGGATACGGGTGCGCATGATCTCGGCGAGGCCGAGTGCGGAAAAGCCGAGGAACCGCGGCCGAAGCGGATCGGCGGCGAGGGCGGCGGCGATCGCGGGCCCGAGGCTGGCGCGTTTGCGGATCGCCATGCCCGCGAGGTCCACGACGATCGCGCCGGAGAGATTGCGCAGCCGGATTTCCCGGGCGATGGCGGGAATGACGGCGCGGTTGACCTCGGCATGGCCGTCCCGGTGACCAGCCGTGTCGGTATCGATGGCGACCAGCGCCGGGGTTGGGTGGATCGATATTCGGGCGCCGTTGTGCAGGGTGACGTCGGGGTCGGCGAGGGCGTCGATCTGCGCCTCCAGCTCGTCGTCGAATGCGGAATCGCCCTGGGTCACGGGCGCGTTGGGGTACGCGGCGGCGAACCGTTCGACGGCGCCGGGTCCTCGGGCGATCAGGCCGACCGGGCCTTGCGGGACCGTTTGGGTCATGCGTGCGGTGAGGCGCGGTCCTTTGCCGCCGACCGCCGCGCGTGTGATGCGGACGGGGAGGATGGTGCCTTCGGTGAGGCCTTTGGCGCCCTCGCTGTCGGGCAGGAAGCCATCCCCGTCGGTCAAGGCGACGAAGGCCCCGGCCATTGCGGGCATGACCGCGATGACGCGCCCGCGGTGGATGTCCCCGACGCCATCGGGCAGGCCGGGGCGCCAGATCGCGTAGTCCAGCAGGTGGGCGCCGAGGATGGCGGCGACCCGGATTTCCCCGGGGCTGGTGGCGGCGAGAATGCGTTCGCCGCTCACGGCACCGGCCAGCCGCAACCTCGCAGCAACTGCGCGGTCTCGAACAACGGCAGGCCGACGACGCCGGAGTAGCTGCCGGACAGGAACCGCACGAAGCCGGCGGCGAGGCCGTTGATCGCATAGCCGCCGGCCTTGCCCTGCCATTCCCGGCTGGCGACGTAGACATCGGCCTGCTGGGGCGTCAGGCGGTTGAAGGTGACGATGGTTTCGGACAGTCGTTCGAAGGTCCGCCCGTCGGGTGCGGTCAGCGCGATGCCGGTCAGCACGCGATGGCGGCGACCGGAAAGGAGCGTCAGGCAGGAACGTGCCTCATGTTCCGATTCCGCTTTCGGGAGGATGCGGCGGCCGACGGCCACGACGGTATCGCCGGCCAGCACGAAGCAGCCGGATTCGGTCACCGCGGCGGCCTTGGCGCGCGCCATGCGCTGCGCATAGGGGCGGGGCAACTCGCCGGGTAGGGGCGATTCGTCGATATCGGGGGAGACGACGCGGGCGGGCATAATGCCCAGCTGGCCCAGGAGCATCAGGCGCCGCGGGCTGGACGAGGCCAGCACCAGCGGTGGCGGCGACATTTACTTGAACCGGAAGGTGATGCGTCCCTTGGTCAGGTCGTAGGGCGTCATCTCGACATTCACCCGGTCACCCGCCAGCACGCGAATGCGGTTCTTGCGCATCTTGCCGCTGGTGTGCGCGAGGATGCTGTGTTCGTTGTCGAGCTTCACGCGAAACATGGCGTTGGGCAGCAGTTCCATTACGGTACCGCTGAATTCGATCATATCTTCTTTGGACATCAGGCCTCATCATGGGGTTGATTTCGCGGCGGAACATGATGATCCCCGCGGGAAAGGTCAAGTTTTCCCTTGTAATCTGACCGCAACGCTGCGGGCATGGGCTTGCAGACCTTCGGCTTCCGCCAACGCGACGGCGGCGGGACCGACCTGTTGCAACGCCGCGCTGTCGGCCGAAATCCAGGTCGTGCGCTTGAGAAAATCGAACACCGACAGGCCCGATGCAAACCGCGCGGTGCGCCCGGTGGGCAGGACATGGTTCGGGCCGGCGACGTAATCGCCCAGCGCTTCAGGGCAATAGGCGCCGAGGAATGCGGCGCCGGCGTGGCGGATCCGGGCGAAAAGCTGCTCCGGGTTGGGCAACATGATCTGCAGATGCTCGGGGGCGAGGCGGTCGACGATCGCGACGGCCTCGTCCCAGTCGCGGACCAGGATGATCGCGCCATGGGCTTCCCAGCTCGCGCCGGCGATCGCTTGACGCGGCAAAGTGGGGAGTTCGGCTTGTACGGCGGCCGCGACGGCGTCGGCGAGGGCGGCACTGTCGGTGATCAGGATGGATTGGGCGGCCTCGTCGTGCTCGGCCTGGGCAAGGAGGTCGATGGCAATGCGGCGCGGGTCGTTGTCGGCGTCCGCGAGGACCACGACCTCCGACGGGCCGGCGATGTTGTCGATGCCGACCCGGCCGAAGACCTGGCGCTTGGCCTCGGCCACATAGGCGTTGCCGGGGCCGACGATGCGGTCGACCGGGGCGATGGATTCGGTGCCATAGGCCAGTGCCGCGACCGCCTGCGCGCCGCCGACCCGGTAGATTTCCGACACGCCCGCCCGGCGTGCGGCGGCGAGGACGAGGGGGTTCAGAATCCCGTCCGGCGTGGGGACGCACATGGCGATGCGGGCAACCCCGGCGGCGCGCGCGGGGATCGCATTCATCAGGACAGAGGACGGATAAGCAGCCTTGCCGCCGGGGACGTAGAGGCCGACGGAATCCAGCGCGCCCCAGCGCATGCCGAGGGTCAGGCCGGCGGCGTCGGTCATTTTCAGATCGGCGGGGAGTTGGGCCTTGTGGAAGGCTTCGATCCGCGTGGCGGCGAGGTCGAGCGCTTCTTTGAGCTCGGGTGGTATCGCGGCCGTGGCCGCCACGATTTCCGCTTCGGTGATGCGAAGGGTTTTCGCGGTGAACCGGTCGAATCGGGCGGTGTAATCGTGGAGCGCCGCGTCGCCGCGGGCGCGGACATCGGCGATGATGGCGGCGACTGGCTGGTCGACGGTGGTCGTGGTTTCTCGAGCCTGGTCGAGCAGGGCGCGGAAGGACGGTTCGAAGTCTGGGGCGGTTGTGATGAGGCGGATCATCGGGGGCGTTTAGCGGATATCGAGGGGGGAGTCAGGTGGGCGCGTCCGAGACAAACCGTCTGCCGCCGGCCCAATGGCCAACTGTGCCAGCGGGCTGAAAGGCTGACGCAAGGAGGTTGTTCCGGATCAAGATCGAAAGCGGCGGATGATCGCGCCGCGGCTTGTGAAGACGTCGAGTTTGAAAGTCAGTCGGGCCGACCCGGAATGATTGCGGGACGCCTGGTCGATGGGGCAAGTTCGGGATCCGGGATTTTATCCGGAGTGAACCCCCTCACTCCTCCCCGCCTTCCGCCAACCCCCCAACAAAATCCTCGAAATCCTTCGCCTCGCGGAAATTTCGGTAAACGCTGGCGAACCGGACGTAAGCCACCTTGTCCAGTTCCTTCAGCGTATCCATCACAAGCTCCCCGATCTGCTTGCTCGCCACGTCGCTATCGCCCGACGCTTCCAACTGGCGGACGATCGAGTTCACGATCCGCTCGACACGTTCCTCCTGGATCGGCCGCTTACGTAACGAAATCCGGATGGAACGCGCCAGCTTGTCCCGATCGAACGGCACCCGCCGTCCGTCGGTCTTCACCACCGTCAACTCACGCAACTGCACCCGCTCCACCGTGGTGAACCGCTGTCCGCAATTGGCGCAGAACCGGCGGCGGCGGATGGCGCCGTTATCCTCGGTGGGACGGCTGTCCTTCACCTGGGTGTCTTCGGAACCGCAGAACGGGCAGCGCATGGCCGTTACCGCCCGGGATACATGGGGAATCGGGCGCACAGCGCTTTGACCCGAGCACCGACGGCGGCCTCGGCGGCGGTGTTGGTGCCGTCGTTGGATCGGCCGAGACCCTCCAGCACCTCATTGATCATCATCCCGATCTCCCGGAATTCGGCCTCCCCGAAGCCGCGGGACGTGGCGGCGGGGGAGCCGAGGCGGATGCCGGAGGTGATGGTCGGTTTCTCCGGATCGTAGGGGATGGCGTTCTTGTTGGCGGTCATGTGCGCGCGTTCGAGGCTGGCTTCGGCCGCCTTGCCGGTCACCCGCTTGGGCCGCAGATCGACCAGCATCAGATGCGAGTCCGTGCCGCCGGACACGATGTCCAGGCCTTGGGTTTTCAGCGTCTCGGCGAGGACGCGCGCATTGTCCTGCACCGCCTTCTGGTAAACCTTGAACGCGGGTTGCAGCGCTTCCTGGAACGCAGCGGCCTTGCCGGCGATCACATGCATCAGCGGCCCGCCCTGCAGGCCGGGGAACACCGCCGAATTGATCTTCTTGCCCAATTCGGCGTCCATCGACAGGATCATGCCGCCACGCGGGCCGCGCAGTGTCTTGTGAGTCGTCGTCGTCACCACATGCGCATGCGGCAGCGGGCTGGGGAACAGGCCGGCGGCGACCAGCCCGGCGAAATGTGCCATGTCTACCATGAAGAACGCACCGACTTCGTCCGCGACCTTGCGAATGCGGGGGAAGTCGATGAAGCGGGGATAGGCCGAACCACCGGCGATGATCAGCTTGGGTTTGTGTTCGCGGGCGAGGCGTTCGAGTTCCTCGTAGTCCAGGATGCCGTCTTCCTTCCGTACGCCATACTGCACCGCATGGAACCACTTCCCGGACAGGTTCGGTGCCGCGCCATGCGTCAGATGCCCACCGGCGGCGAGGCTCATGCCCAGCACCGTATCGCCGGGCTGGCACAGCGCCAGGAACACCGCCTGATTGGCCTGCGCGCCGGAATGGGGCTGGACGTTGGCGAATTCGCAGCCGAACAGCTTCTTCGCTCGGTCGATGGCGAGGGTCTCGGCGACGTCCACATGGACGCAACCGCCGTAGTAGCGGCGACCGGGGTAGCCCTCGGCGTATTTGTTGGTCAGGACGGACCCTTGGGCTTCCAGGACTGCGGCGGAGACGACATTCTCCGAGGCGATCAGCTCGATACCGTCCTGCTGGCGATGCAGCTCGGCGCCGATCGCGGCGGCGAGTTCGGGATCGGTTTCGGCGAGCGGGGCGGCGAAGAAGCGGTTCAGATCGGTCATGGAGGCCTGTGGAGCGGGGGATGAAGGAGCGGCCCTGTAGCATGGCGGTTGCCGCGGGGTGAACCGGGATTCGACAGGGGCACCTGTCGAGTGCGGCCAGCCAGACATACACTGGCAATGCACATCCGAGTCGCGGGTAAAAAGCATGACCGACAATCGCACATGCGAGAGCCGCAGCGCCCTCATGGCGCGCATCGGCGGGAAGAACACAACACCCGAGCACATCGTGCGGCGGCGTTTGCATGGGTTGGGGTACCGCTTCCGATTGCATGCGAAGAACCTGCCGGGCCGGCCGGATATCGTCTTTCCTGGACGCCGTAAGGCGATCTTCGTCCATGGCTGCTTTTGGCACGCGCATGGCTGCAAGATCGGGCAGCCGCCGAAATCCCGCCTCGATTACTGGGCGCCGAAGCTGGAAGCCAATCGGGTACGGGATGCCGCTACGGAAGCCGCGCTGCGGGCCATGGGCTGGGAAACGTTGACCGTCTGGCAATGCCAGCTACGGACGCTCGACGCGTTAACCGCCGATATGGTAGCATTTCTGGTCGGCAAAAAACCCGATCGACAGGCTGGGGCAAAACAGCTAGCCTCACCACCAGATATGGCCGAGGCCAGACAGGAAGGGATTGCCGTGCGACCGATTGGGATCGATCTGTTTGCCGGGGCGGGCGGACTAAGTCTCGGCTTCGAACAAGCCGGGTTCGAGGTGGTTGGCGCCGTCGAGATCGATCCGATCCACGCCGCCGTGCACAAGTTCAATTTTCCTCGGTGCGCCGTTCTGCCCCGGTCTGTGGTCGGATTGACCGGAGCCAAGATCCGCGAGGTCGCGGGCATTGGCTCGCGACAGGTTGATGTCGTCTTCGGCGGTGCGCCCTGTCAAGGCTTCTCGCTGATCGGCCAACGCGTCCTCGACGACCCCCGCAATTCGCTGGTGCGGGAATTCGTTCGCATCGTGGGCGAACTGCAGGCGTCGTATTTCGTGTTCGAGAACGTCAAGGGCCTGACCGTAGGCAGTCATCGGGCGTTTCTGGACGAGTTGATCGCCGCGTTCGATGCCATCGGGTATTGCGTGCTGTTGCCGTGGCAGGTCATCGATGCCGCCGACCACGGCACGCCGCAGCACCGGGAGCGGCTGTTTTTGTACGGCGCTCGCAAAGGCCTGCCGCTGCCCGCCTATCCCGAGAAGGCAACCAGACCGGCCGACAACGAGTGGCGTACGCAGCCGAAGGGGCCGACCTGCGAGGACGCACTCGGCGATCTGCCGGATGCCGACGCGTTCGATGCGTTGCTCGATAGCGACGAGGTCTTGCCGGGGAAATGGCGGGAGCCGAGCGCCTACGCGCGGGAAATGCGATGCCTGACCAACGATGCCTGGCATTTCGGCCATGTAAGGGAGTGGAACCCAGCGGTTCTGACATCCAGCGCCCGGACCGATCACACCGACATCTCGCGCCGCCGGTTCGCCGCGACCGTGCCTGGCGAAGTCGAACCGATATCCCGCTTTTTCAAGCTGAGCGGGGCGGGGCTGAGCAACACCCTGCGGGCGGGCACGGATGCGGCCCGCGGCGCGTTCACCAGCCCGCGCCCGATCCATTACGCGCTGCCGCGATGCGTGACGGTACGGGAAATGGCGCGTCTGCACGGCTTTCCGGATTGGTTCCGTTTTCACACCACGAAATGGCACGGTGCCCGGCAGATCGGCAATTCCGTGCCCCCGCCGCTCGGGCGCGCGGTCGCGGGGGCATTGATGAAGGCCCTGGGTGTCGAGCCGGTGCGGCCTTCAGGCAAGATGTTGCTTGGCGACCCCGCCTTGATCCGCATGGATATGTCGGAAGCATCGGCTTATTTTGGGATCGAGAACCCGATCGGCCGTCGCGACAGGAAAAGCGGCGCGAAGAAACGCTCGCAACATGAAGTCGAGTCGCAACGGCATATGGCCCAGGGTGAGGTTGCATTTGTCGGGGATTAAGGAGAACCGGTACCGACAATTGGTCGAGCAAATTTTTTTCGATCCGGCTTTCGGGGCATACCGTCCAGGTACAACGGAAATCCCCTTCGCACGCCCCGATATCGAGCGCGCGGCGGCCGCGCTGCGCATCGAACTGCCGAAGAACATCGGCGATGTCCTCTACGCGATACGGTATCGAACACCGATGCCGCGCAAGGTTGTCGATATTCAGCCAGAGGGCATGGAATGGATTATCGAAGGCGACGGCCGTGCCCGCTACAAGTTTGTCTTAGTGCCGATAAATCGCATCGTTCCCAACCGCACGCTCGCGGCGATTAAAATCCCCGATGCAACCCCCGAAATCATCGGCGCCTATGCACTGAACGACGAGCAGGCATTGCTGGCCAAAGTGCGGTACAACCGGATTATCGATATCTTCCTCAGAATAACCGCTTACTCGTTGCAAAGCCATATGCGAACTTCGGTCGCCGGCATCGGTCAGATCGAGATTGACGAGGTATACGTCGGGATCGACCGTAACGGCGTGCAGTATGTGGTTCCGGTGCAGGCGAAGGGCGGTAAGGACCAACTCTCGGTTGTCCAGACCAAACAGGATATCGGATGTTGCGCCGAGAAATTCCCCAATCTTGTCTGTCGCACGGTATCGGCTCAATTCATGGACGACGACCGCATGGCCATGTTCGAACTAACTGTGCAGGACGGACGGGTTTGCGTCGTAGATGAGAAGCACTACCTCTTGGTTCCCGCCGACCGGATCGGTGCGGACGAATTGCTGGGGTACCGGCGATAGAGCCGCCTACCGTTAACCCTTCCTTAACCCAACCCTGTCATCCTCCCTCGCATGACCACCCTCGCCCGCCGTGCCCGAGGCCAGATCGCCCACGCCCGCGGCATGGGCGCCGAAGCGGCCGCACGTTCGGCATTGGAAAAGGACGGCTGGACCATCCTCGCGCAGCGCCTGCGCACGCCAGCCGGCGAAATCGACATCGTGGCCGACAAAGCCGGCCTGCTGGCGATCGTCGAGGTCAAGTCCCGCCCCACTTTGACCGAGGCCGCCACCGCCCTGACGCCTCGCCAGCAGGCCCGGTTGATCGCCGCGTGCGACATCGTGCTGACCGAGCACCCGGACTGGGGCGCGGCGGGGGTGCGGTTCGACGTGCTGCTTGTCGATGGCGCGGGGCGGGTGCGGCGGATCGCCGATGCGTTCCGGCAGGAGGTTTAAGAGCCAGTCGGCAGGACAACAGGGCCGTTTCAGCGGCTTGGCGTCGACGTGCTGGCCGACACGGCATATAGCGCCGCACTCGCCACTGAGGAATTTTCGATGACGCCGGACCGGACGCCGCGGTCGCCAGCATACCGGCCTGACATCGATGGGCTGCGGGCGGTGGCTGTGGTGGCCGTGATCCTCAACCATCTCGACCACCGGCTGCTGCCCGGCGGTTACCTGGGCGTGGACATTTTCTTCGTCATCTCCGGCTTCGTCATCGCCACCTCCCTCCGCCAACGCCCCGACGAGCCGCTCGGGAAACTGCTGATCGGCTTCTTCGCCCGACGCTTCCGCCGCCTGGTGCCGGCGCTGGCCCTGTGCGTCGCCGCCAGCGGGCTGGCGGTCTGGCTGATCGCGCCGAACCCGAGGGAGTCGCTGGAGATCGGTCTCGCGGCGCTGGTGGGCGTGTCCAATATCGCGTTGCTGTGGAACGCCCAGGACTATTTCGCGACGTCGGCCACGCTCAATTTCTTCACCCAGACCTGGTCGCTGGGGGGCGAGGAGCAGTTCTATCTGCTTTTCCCCTTTCTGGTATGGGCCACCGGCCTTACGCGCCTGGGCCGAGGTCCGGCGCGGCTGTTAGCGGTTTGCCTGGTTTTATCCTCGGTCTCCATCGTTGCCTTGCTGTGGCTGCCCGGCTGGGATGGCGGCGCGGCGTATTTCCTGGTCCTGAGCCGTTTCTGGGAACTGGGCTGCGGCGTGATGGCAGCGCTGCTGCCGGTCAAGTGGCGCCGCTTACCCGCGTGGCTGGCGCTGGTGGGCATGATCGGCGTCATGGCGCTGCCGCTGCCCCCCAGCGTGCTGGTCGGCCTGCTGATCGTGCCCCCGACGGTCGTCGTCATTCTGGGCGATGCATCCAAACCCCTGGCTTGGCCGGGCCTCGTCGGGGTCGGACGGATGTCCTACTCGCTGTATCTTTGGCACTGGCCGATCGTCAGTGCTTCCCTGCTCGCCTTCGGCCGCTTCCATCTGGATATACCCGCAAGATTGGCGCCCATGCTGCTGCTCGGCGCGGCCTCCTACTACTGGGTCGAACGGCCGGCTCGCACCCGGCTGTCGAACCTGCCGCGCCGCTGGTCGTTCGCGGTCGCATTCGGATCGATCGGGCTGACGGCGGGTTTGCTGGCGGGGCTGAACCACTGGTCCAACCCGATCCCCCTGGTGGCGCGCACCTTCGCCGATGTCCCCGCGGACTACCCACCCTTCCCCATCACCCTGGTCGACCATCTGAATGAATGTGTGGTCGACGGCCAGTCCCGGGTCGCCAAGCCGACGACATTCGATCGTTGCACTCTACCGCCATACGGCGCCGCGACGAACACCGTCTGGGCCATGGGCGACAGTCATGCCGGTGCGCTCGACGGCATGATGGTCGCGCTCTACCGGCGGACCGGGCTTGGCATCCATTTGATCGAAACCCCCGGCATGCCGTTTCCAGCACCGCCCGGCCTCGATTTTCCCGATCGGGATGCGTTTTTCGCGACCACTCTAACCCGGATCAAACCTGGCGACATCGTCCTCCTGGCGCGCCTGTTCATGATGCGGGAAGGCGCGGTACGCCCGATGCCCGACGTCGGTCCATGGATCGCGGAGGTGGAAGCGTTGGCGCGGCGCCTCAGCGCGCTGGGCGTGCACGTCGTCGTCGCCGGCCCGCCGCCGTTGTTTCATTTCGATACAATCTTCCACTGCGCGTTGCGCCCCGATGGGACGACGCCCTGCGATGTGGATCGCGCCGCGCTGGCGGCGGCGATCGACCCGGTGATGGCCGCACTGGAAGCCGCCGCGCGCCGGCAGCCGAACCTGCATGTGTTCGACGATTTCACGCCGCTGTGTCCGCCGGAGCGACGCACCTGCTCCCCGATCAAGGACGACATCCCGCAGTTCCGCGATGCGGATCACCTCAACGGTGCGGGCGCCGGCAGTCTGGCGCCGTCGTTCGCGGCATTTCTGACCCGCCTGGGACTGTTTCAACCGAAACCTTGACCCGGCAGGCCTTGACCGGTTGCCCCCCGCCCCCCACTAAGGCGCGCGCAACTATCGGGCTGTCATATGAGTGCAACCGTCGCGATGGCATCCGGCCCGCGGGCCTATGGGCGGCGTTACTGGGTGTTCGCCGTTCCGGCGGCGCTGGTGGTGCTGCTGGTCATCCTGTTTCCCTGGATTTTCACCATCTTCATGTCGGTGCACGACTGGAAGGTGAGCGGCGATACGCCCTATGTCGGCTTCGCCAACTACGCGAAAATGCTGCACGACCAGCGCTTCATCGGCGCGGTCTGGCGGACGCTGATCTTTACCGCGGCCTCGGTGATCGCGCCGTTGGTCCTCGGGGTCTGGGCGGCGGTCTGCTTTTCGTCGAATTTCCGGGGCAGAGGGCTGGCACGCACCCTGTTCGTGCTGCCGATGATGGCGACACCGGTCGCGATCTCGCTGGTCTGGACGATGATGTTTCACCCGCAGCTGGGCGTGCTGAACTACCTGCTGACCAGTATCGGCCTGCCGCCGTCCACCTGGGTTTACGACGGCAGCACGGTGATCCCGACGCTGGTGATGGTGGAGACATGGCAGTGGACGCCGCTGGTGATGCTGATCGTGCTGGGTGGGATCGCCAGCCTGCCGACGGATCCGTATGAGGCAGCGGTGCTGGATGGTGCCAGTGCCTGGCAGATGTTCCGCCACATCACGCTTCCGCTCGTCATGCCCTTCATCATGGTGGCCGCGGTCATCCGGATCATCGACGCGCTGAAGACCTTCGACACGATCTATGTGATCACCCTGGGCGGTCCCGGTTCAGCCAGCGAGACGGTCAACATCCTGCTGTATCAGACCGCCTTCGCCTATTACGACCTCGGCTACGGGTCGGCGATGGTGGTGGTGTTTTTCATCCTGATCCTGCTGATCAGCATGCTGCTGCTCCGCCTGCGCCAGCGGGAGGATCTGCGATGAAGCGCACGCCCCTTGGCCAGATCGGCCTGTATTTTTCGGTGATCGTGCTGGTGTCTCCGGCCGTGCTGTTCTTCCTGTGGATGCTGTCCCTGTCGTTGAAGAACGAGCTGGACAATACCGCCTGGCCGCCGGTGTTCATTCCCAACCCGCCGACCTTCGACAATTTCATCGACGTGTTCGCGAAGAACGATTTCCTGACCTATACGATCAACTCGGTGATCGTGTCGTTCAGCGCGACCGGTCTGGCGATCCTGTTCGGGGTGCCGGCGGGGTACGGGATCGCCAAGGCGAAGGCGACCAAGGCGGCGGCGCTGATCCTGATCGCGCGCGTGACGCCAGGTCTGTCGTATCTGATCCCGCTGTTCCTGCTGTTTCAGTGGCTGGGGCTGATCGGCACGCTGGTGCCGCTGGTGATCACCCATCTGGTGATCACGGTCCCCATCGTGGTCTGGATCATGATCGGCTTCTTCGAAGGCCTGCCGGGCGAGCTGGAGGAAGCCGCGCTCGTCGACGGTGCCACGATCTGGCAGGCATTTCTATATGTCGCGATGCCGCTGGCGCGACCGGGGATCACGGTGGCGACGATCCTGGCATTCATTTTCTCCTGGAACAATTTTATCTTCGGCGTCGTGCTCGCGGGACGGGCGACCCGGACGCTGCCGGTCGCGGTCTACAACGTGCTGACGTTCGAGCAGATCAGTTGGGGGCCGCTGGCCGCCGCCGCGCTGATCGTCACCGCGCCGGTGCTGCTGCTGACTTTGCTGATGCAGAAGGAAATCGTCGCGGGCCTGACGGCCGGCGGGGTCAAGGGGGGGTGAACGGATGATGGCCGTCGTTTGCACACCCGACCGCCCTGTTTGATCCCGCGATCACGCACTATAACCTCCCCGCGTTAACTCCAGGAGGAAACACATGATCCGCCGTCGCCAGGTTCTGGCATCCACCGCCGTGCTCGCCGCTCCGGCGATCGTGGCCAAGGCCAATGCGCAGTCCGCTTTCGATTGGAAGCAGTGCAAGGGTCAATCGATCGAAATCAACTTCCAGCTCTCCCCGCGCGGCGATCTCGTACGCCACCACATCAAGGAATTCGAGGCGCTGACCGGCATCACCGCCGGATTCGAACAGATTCCCGAACAGCAGCAGCGCCCGAAAGTGGCGATGGAGATGGCGACCGGCCATCCCAGCTTCGACGTGGTCAATGTCGGCATGCACGTGCAGAAGAAGCTCGTGGAAACCGCGCATTGGATGGAAGACCTCCGCCCGTACCTGGCGGACAAATCGCTGACAAATCCCGATTTCGACTTCGGCGATTTCAGCAAGCCGTCCTTGGCTGTGGCGACCGCGGCCGATGGCAGCGTTAACGTGATCCCCAGCAATCAGGATCTGTTCATCGTCTTCTACAACAAGGAATTGCTGGCCGCGAAAGGCTTCACCGCGCCGCCCAAGACCTATGACGAGATGTACGCGATGGCGAAGGCGCTGACCGACCCATCGAAGCAGATCGCCGGCTTCGTCGGTCGTGGCCTCAAGAACGCCAACGTCGTGTTGTTCGACAACATTCTGTTGGGCTTCGATCAGGAAACCGTGACGCCCGACGGCAAGAAGCTGCTGACCGACACGCCGGCCGCGATCGAGGCCGGCAAGT
This sequence comes from uncultured Acetobacteraceae bacterium, assembly GCA_903877125.1. GTDB lineage: Bacteria > Pseudomonadota > Alphaproteobacteria > Acetobacterales > Acetobacteraceae > Rhodopila. Next base: position 17,650 of record CAIRCM010000152.1, read on the forward strand.
GGTATCAGAAAATCATGCGTGACTGCGGGCCGCCCGGCAACATCGGTTTCAACTGGAACGAATGCCAGACGACCTTCATGCAGGGCCGCGCGGCGATGTGGTGGGACGGGATCGGATTCTCCGCCCCGCTGCTGGACAAGAACAAGTCCCGCGTCACCGACAAGGTGGGGTTCGCGCCGGTTCCCGCCGGCCCGAAATCCCACAATGCCGCGACCTTCATCGAGGGTATCGGCATCCCCAAAGCCGCCAAGAACAAAAAGGCGGCTTGGCTGTTCGTGCAGTGGATCACCGGCAAGGACATGATGAACGAACAACTGCGCGCCGGTGCCGGTACGCCGCCGCGCCTGTCCTGCTACGGGCGGGAGGATATCGTGAAATCCAGCGCCTTCCCGAAGGAATGGTTCGACACGACCGGCATCAGCCTGAAAATCGCACGCCCGGGTCTGCCAGTCATCGTGCCGGTGACCGAGTTCCGCGACACCATCGGCGCCGGCCTGACCAACATCGTCGGCGGTGCCGATGTGGAGGCCGAGCTGAAGAAGGCTACCGAGGCGTTCCAGCCCGTGCTGGATAAAGCGAACGCGGGCTAATCGACCTCGGCGGGGGGGCTGGCTTCGGCCGGTGCCTCCGCCTCGGCGGTCCATTCCCGCCACAACATGATCAGCGCCGCCATCACTGCCGGGCCGAGGAACAGGCCCAGCAGACCCCAGGTCGCCACCCCTCCCAGAATCCCGAACAGCACCCACAGGAACGGCAGCTTGGTCGCGCCACCGATCAGCACCGGCCGCACGAAATGATCGGCCACGAACGTGACGATCATGCCGGATGCCAGCACCACGATCGCCGCCCCCTGCGCGCCCTGGCCCAGCAGGATCAACGCCGCCAGCCCGAAGACCAGCGGCGCGCCCATCGGGATCATCGCCGCCACCGCGGTGATCGCTCCGAAGATCGCGGGGTGCGGCACGCCGGCGAAGGCGTAGATAATGCCCAGCAGCACGCCCTCGGCCAGTCCGACCAGCACCAGACCGTTCACGGTGCCATGCACGGAAGCGATCACCTGCTCGCCGAGACGCTCCCCGCTCGGGCCAAGTGCTCGGGCGCTGGCCCGGCGCATCTGCGCCGCCAGTGCGTCGCCGTCCTTGAGCAGGAAGAACAGCGTCATCAGGCTAAACCCGAACTGGATCGCCCGCCGCGCCAGACCCGCCCCGATCGCTCGGCTGGTGCCAAGGAGCTGCACCCGGTCGATGCGTTGGAGCAGTTCGGCGGCGGAGTCCTTGTCCGCCAGATGTTCGTTCCACCACGCCAACGCCTGATCCCCGACCCAGGGCAAATGCGGGACCCAATCGGGGGCCGGCAGACCGGATTGGCGGGCGTCGGTCAGGATGTGGACGATGATGTGCCACTCCCGCGCGACACGCAAACCGGCGAACGCCAGGGGGGCGATGAACACGAGCGCCACCAGCGCGGTGAAGACACTGGGCAGCAGAAGGTTGTGCTTGCCGGGGGGAAAACGTGTCTCCAACACGCGGTAGGCCGGTCCGATGGCGATCGCGATGATGCCGGCCCAGACCAAGGCGGGGAGGAATTCCCACAGCGTCCATATCCCAAGGGCAAGCAGCGCCGTGGCCAGCAGCACGCGTGCCGCGATCTGCGGGCGTCCGGGATGGGGCTCTTGTGTCGGCATGAACGCTCCCTTTCAACGGCTATTGCGTGATCGCCAGAGGTGGAACCACACGGCGGCGTGAATCACCCGATCGTGCTCTATTGCGTGACGACGATGGTCCCGTTCAGCGTCAGCGCGACGGAGTCCTTGACGGTCAGGACCGCGCCGCTGGCCAGTTCGATGTCGAGACCCACGTCCAGGGCACCTGTCGGGTCATAGAACGTTTCGTCCAGGCCGCAATACAACACATGCGGCGCGGCATAGGCGCCGGACGGATCGATCGCGGCCGGCACGTCAGGGCGGGAATGGCGGATGGGTGCCGTATGTCGCGTACTGCCCGCCGTCACGCGAACGCCGCGCAGGTCGGTGTTGACGACACACCAGCCGCCGATGTGGATCGCGATCCCATCCCCGTCGCGCGATGCCGTCAGTTCCAGCGACCAGCGGGGCGGCAGTCCGCCAGTGAGAAACGCCTGAGCCAAGTCGGGAACCGCCGTCGCCAACGGTGGCGCACGGAAATGCCGGCTGACCGGACCGACGCCCTTTTCCAGCCAGAGCAGGCATTCGGCCGACTGGTCGGCGATGCGCAGCAGGGCCAGATGACGATGCGCGAAGGCCGGCAACAAACCGATTATGGCCGAACGGAGCGGGTCCGCCACACCAATCCGGTCGGCGATGGCGGCGATGGCGGCGCTGCCGGTCGGATCGAATCCGGCCGGGAGGGCGCTGGCCGTGGCAAAGCCGATTTCCTGGCCCAATATCTCCAATCCGTCCGGCGTGCCGTCGCGATGCAGGGGAACGCGGCACCATTGCCCGACGAGGTCCAGCAAAGGGCGGTTGCCGTCGAGCACGCGCGGATCGTCCCGGTTCAGCAGCAGCAGGATATCGGCCAGAGTCTGGCCGAGGGCGCGGCGGTATCGGGCGTTCGGGCACAGAAAAAAAGCGCGGCCGCCAGGCCTTAGCCACCGGTGAATGCTGGATAAAAGCCGCCGATGGGGGAGCGCGGTGCCAGTGCAGGTATCGAAAGCGCCGTCGCGGAACACATCCCCGGTGCCGTCATGGGTGGCGAAGGTGACCGGCAGTTCGTCGAGCAGGCCGGCGCCTTGCAACTGCGCGCGAACGGCCTGCAACGCCGCGAGCGAGGTATCGGTGACGACCATGTCGGTCGCCTCTTTCCCTTCGCCGATCGCGCGGGTCAACGAACCGCTGCCGACCAGCAGGACGGAGCCGAGCATGCGGGGCCACCGATCGGCGGCGATGGCTTTGAGGTTCGTGTAGGAGAGCGGCGGACCGTCGTCGCGCGCGACGGCATTCCCGGCGGAAAAGGACAAAATACCGTCGGTGAGCACGACAGGCTCATCGCAGCGGTCGCACATGACCTTGGTGTCGACGGCACCGATCAGCGGCGCGTGGCACTCCGCGCAGTGGAACTTCGACAGGGGCATGAGGTCAGCGGCCGCGGAAGACCGGCTTGCGCTTGTCCTTGAACGCCTGGATGCCTTCCTTGAGGTCTTCGGATTGTTTCACCCGCGCCAGGACCTGCGCGGTTTCGACCATATGCTCGATCGGTCCGACCGGCAGGACATCCGCGACCAGCCGCTTCAGCGCCCCGATCACCAGCGGCGCGGAATCCAGCAACTGCTCGGCCATCTCCAGCGCCGCTGCTTCATGCTGGCCGTTCGGCACCACGCGGTTGACGAATCCCACGTCGTAGGCGCGCTGGGCCGGGATCTTGCTGCCAAGCAGCATGATTTCCATGGCGAGTTTGTGGGGCATGCGGGAGGCGAGGGTGCTGATGCCGCCGGCGGTCGTGCCGAGCTTGGCCTCGGGGTAGTAGAAGGTGGTGCTTTCGGTGGACACCATGAGGTCGCACATCATGACCATCACGATCCCGCCGCCGATGACCCAGCCGGTGGTTGCGGCAATGATGGGCTTGTCGGTCTTGAACCCGACATTGGGGATGGCTCGCCAGAGCTCCGGCAGGTCGGACACGTCGGCACCGGAGCAGAACGCCCGATCGCCAACGCCGGAGAGGACGGCGACGCGCTGGTTGTCGTCGGCGTCGAAGGCCTGAAAGGCCTGCTGCATTTCCACCGCCACGGCCTGGTTGATGGCGTTCAGCCGCTCCGGCCGGTTGATCCGGATGATGGAGATGGGGCCACGGTGTTCGGTGGTGACAGCCTGGGGCATCGCGTCGGGTCCTGTGAAGCTTGGATTCCTGCGGTAACACAGATTGCCGCGGGGTTCACCCATGGTGCTCGATGAAGAATCCGGCATCGATCCAGCGTTGGCGCATGCCGCCGGGGCTGTGCCAGGACCGGCGGACGTCGTTCGGCGGGATGCCGACATCTCGCGCCACCGTTGCGATGGCGTGGTCGGCGTCGTGTCCGTCGCGTAGGGTGGACAGGAAGAGGTAGTGCGTTTCGGTCAGTGGCATGGTGTGGGTCAGAAACGCTGTGCGGACCATGGCCACATGGCTTGGTGTGGCCGGCGGTAATGCGGGTGCCGATTTCGCCCGCACCGCGTGGTAGTATTCGGCGACCGGAAAGCGGTAGGCGCCGAGTGCGAAACAGGCTTGCAGGCGTAGTGCGCTGTCGGGCGTGTCGGCTGTCGCGAAGCGCTGACCTTCCTGGCCAGGCGCATCGAACAGGACAAAAAGCTGCCGCTCGTAGTGGGCGAGGTCGATCATGAAGTCGATCCAGACCTCGGGCGCGTCCTTGTCGGGGCGGGTTTGATCGAGGTAACCGGCGAAACGGCGGCCGAGGTCGTAGAGCGTATGGCTTTCCGGCGGCATGTCCCGGATATATTCGGCAACGAAATCGTCGAACAGCGATGGGCCCAATGCGTGACACAAGGCGGGAAACTGTTCGCGCATGCAACTGACGATGCGCTGGAAATAGCTGCGCTGATAGATCGCGAGACCGGCGCTGGCGCTCAGGCGCGCGGTGGCGGCCAGGAAGCGGCCGGACTCCGCGTCCGCGAGAAAGCGGAGCGCATCCTGCATCCACATTTGGATGTCCCGTAGTCCCGTCATGCGTTCGCCAGAACGGTGCTGTCCATGACCTGGGGCACCATGAAATCGACGGGGTTGGAGACGCCGCTGTCCGGCGCGGGGTCCGGACGGTCGGCGACGATCGCCTGGTTGGCTTTCCGCACCTCGGCGTGACATTCGGCGAAGGGCGGAATATTGCCGTCCCATTCCAACAGTGTCGATACGTCCCCGGTTCGGGCGCGGGCGATTCGGTAGAGTTCCCAGACATCGGCGCGTACCGGCCGATCGTGGGTGTCGACGATATGGGTGCCGCAATGCTGGTGCCCGGCGATGTGCATCTGCACCACCCGCTCGCACGGGAAAGCATCGAGATACGCGAGCGGATCGGTGCCCATATTGAAACAGGTGACGTAGACGTTGTTCACATCCAGCAACAGCAGGCAGCCGGTTTCGTCGGACAGGCGACGGAGAAAATCGGGTTCGGCGATGGTCGAGTGGGCAAAGTGCACATAGGCGCTTGGGTTTTCCAGGATCAGCGGCCGCTCCAGGATGTCCTGCACCTGCCGCACCCGCCGGGTCACGTGGGCGAGGGATTCCTCGGTCAGCGGCAGTGGCAGCAGATCGTGGGAGTTCAGGCCCAGGACTCCGGTCCAGCAAAGGTGGTCGCTGATCCCCGCCGGTTTGATCTCATCGGCCAACCGTTTCAACTGACGCAGATAAGGCAAATTCAGCGGGTCGGTGCTGCCGATCGACATCGACACGCCATGCAGCATGATGGGGTAACGTTCCGCGACGCGGTTCAGGACGTGGCGGGGATAGCCGCCGGAGTCCATGAAATTTTCCGAAATCGCTTCGAACCAGTCGACCGCCGGCCATTCGGACAGGATGTGCCCGAAATGGACATTGCGCAGCCCAAGGCCGAGGCCCAGGGGCTTCGGCCTGGTCAGGCGCAACCGCCGGCGCCGCTCATGCCGCTGGCCCCGCAGGCGGTCATGTTGTCGCGTTTGGTGTTGTCGGCGGAGATCCACAGATAGGTGGGGCCGCTGGGGGCGAAAACCTCGGGCACCGGCCCCAGTTTTTCCGGCAGTTTCTGCGTGGCGGGCACCTGCCCCTGGGCCTGCTTGTGCAGCAGTTCGGCGCGCAGTTCCGGCCAGACCTCGGTCGCGAAGACGTCCCGAGCTCGGAGCCAGACGCTCTTTCCCTGGTTGGGGCCGTTGGTGCTGAAGCGTTCGGCGTTGATCGGCGTGGCGCAGGAGCCGAGGGAGCGGCAATCGTTTTTGGCCGGCTGGTTCATTTCCTCGCCGGTGCCGTAAAGACCGCAGCCGCCCTGGTTGCGGCAGTCGTTTTTGACGTGGCAGGTATGGTCCGCGGTGGTCGCGCAGTAGCCCTGGCCGGCGCATTCGTTGGGCTTGCCGGTCGTCGGGGGCCCGGCTGTGCCGAACCGGTCAGCCCCGGCGCAGGCATTCAGCCCCATGCAGGCGTGCAGCGGCAGGCCCTCGGGCTGTGGGCCGATCGTCGTCGGGAAGGCCGGTTGGTCCTTGTACGGGTTGTGTTCGGGAACGGGTTGGCCGTTGGTCCGTTGGGGGTCAGACATGTTGCCTCCTGCCTCGCATGGGTCGCCGAACGATCACGGCCAGTATGGCGCGACGTTCGGCAGGTGCATCGGGTATCCGTTCGATTGGTATGTCAGGGCGTAGCTCACGTAGTAACTCGCGCCCGACGCCCCGGATTTCGAGGCGGCCGTGTAGTTCGGGTTGTTCTGGATCGCGGCAGCCGCGGCCATGGCTTTCTCACCAAGCTCGGTCAGCGCCGCGAACGAGTCCTTTTGGTTGCGAAGGGAGATGTTTTCGAACACCGGCGCCATCGGCTTGCCTTTGTAGGGGCCCGTGGGAACCTCGATGTCGCGGAGCTTCTGGATATATTTATCGAGTACCCATATCATCGAACGATGCAGCGCTTCGTTGAAAAACCGTTTCTGGCCGGATGGCGGGACGAGGAAGATCGTTTCCGTCATCACCAGCATGTATTGGAACAGGCCGGAGCAGAAATCGGCGAGCGGGCGGAGTTCGTCGGGATAATCCCGAGCAACGGGATTGTCGGGGAAATCGAACAGCACCTGGGCTTTCAGAAGTTCGGCATCCGACACCCCCGGCCGGATCGCGACGGGCGGCTTGGGATCGTCGGGGAGGGTTTCCTCTTCCGATCCATAGCGGTCGAATTCGGCCTGGACTCTCAGAAATTTGTAGTAATGCGACCATTCCCGCTTCGACGGGTCGTCTGACGGCGTTTCGTCGCCTTGTTCCCTGGCATAGCCTTCGCCCTGGTCGCAGATCGTGTCGATCGCGATCAGGGCGTCGCGCTTGGATGACACGGTGACAAGCTGGGCGGGCCCGGCGTGGCTGTCCGCCTGGTCGGTGAACACCGCGGCGGCGGAGGCGCTGGGGTGGCGGTCGTGTGTTGTTCCCGGAGGCAAATGACCGGGCGGCGCGACCTTCCAGGGGTCGAATTTTTCCTTCGGATAGACCGTATCGACGTTGTTGGGGGAGTAGTTGTAGGGCTGAATCTGGCTGGCTGCGGCGCCATGGCGGAAATCCGCGTCGGTGACGAAGGATGTGCTGATCTGGCAGCGGATATACGAATAGAACTGCCCGATCGTATCCCAGTTTTTGTCGGCGGGGAAAGTCAGGCGGGATTCCGGATATTCGATTTGCAGGAAGTGCCATAACTGCTCGAACGACAGGCGGGCCAGCGGGATTTCGACCGCGGTGACGCCACCGGGACCGGGTGGCCCCTTCGGGTCGTGATACGGCAGCCCGGTCGGGTACGCGGCGGGTGCTTTTCCGTAAAGTTGCGGGGCAACACCCATCGCGAACAGGATGTTGGCGGAGAGCGACATATGCAGCATCTCCTCCACCGCGACGCTCATGATGAAGCCGCCGGCCTTGTTGGCGAACAACTGCGGCGGTTCGATATTTTCTCCGGTCTGCTTGTTACGCAGCAGCGAATAATAGGTGAACAGGTAGATGGGGATCGTCGCGAGTTCGATCTCGATCGCGGTTTGCAGATTCTGCTTCAGTTCGCGCAGCACTTCCGACGGACTTTGGGTCCGTTCGATGTGCGCGACCATGTCCCGTTCATGTGGGGTCAGCGGCGTGATCGGATCGGGCATTGTCGGTGTCCTTCTTAATCCGATACTACGCAAGCACGGTCCCGGGTGGCTGACAAGCCTACAGATCGGCCTCGTACGCCGCCCAGGCGGTCGGCGCTTCCCGTAACAAAACCTTCAAACCCTTCACCGCCCGCCCGCCGTCGCCCAACCGACCGTCGCGGCAGGCCGCCGCCAGCAGCTCAAAGATGTGGAACGCCATATATTCCGTGGTGGTGTTGATGCCTTTCAGCAGTGGATTGTCGTCGAGATTGCTGTAGTCGACGGTGTCCAGCAACTGGCGCAGTACCGTCTTCGCCAGACCGATATCGACCAGCAATTGGTGCGGGTCCAGTTTGGATGCGCGGAATTCCGCCTCGACCGCGTAGGTCGCGCCGTGCAGGCGCTGGGCCGGCCCGAATTCCTCGCCCTGAAAGCTGTGGGCAATCATGACATGGTCGCAGCCTGTCAGGCTGAACATGCGGTTTCCCCGTATTCGATCGTGTGGCAGAGGCCGCCTGGTGCCAAAATCCCAGGCATCGCGCGCGGCAGATCGGCGAACGGCGTCGGCCCCTCCAGCAACCCGTCATAGGCCGGATCGGCCAACAGATCGAGCGCAAGGGCCAGTCGTTGCGCGTAGCTCCGCCGGCCGCGCATCGGATTGGCCACCGCCCCCACCTGGGAGGCGATCAACCGCAGGCGCCGCGCATGAAACGCCTCCCCCAGCGGAACGGCCGGCGCGCGATCGCCATACCAACTCGCCTCGACGATCCGCCCCTCGAACGCCGCGCGGTCCAATGCCAAACGCAGCCCGGCCTCGGATGCCGAGGTGTGAACGATCAAATCCTGGTCCCCCGGTGCGTCGCCGGGCATAGAGAAGCGTTCCACCAGCGCGGCCCGCGCCGGCAGCGTATCGACAACCGTGACGGTCGTGCCGGGGATCCGGCGCAGCAACGACGCCGTGAGCAGGCCGACGACCCCGGCGCCGATCACCATGATCCGCTCGCCGACCAAGGGCGCCGAATCCCAAACGATATTGACCGCCGTTTCCATTTTTGCAGCCAAAACCGCTCGGCGATCCGGCACGGCATTGGGGACGGGGATGCACATCGATGCTGGGGCGTTAAAAATATCCTGATGCGGGTGCAGCACGAAAACCCGGTCGCCTTCCGGCAGCCGCCCGACGGCGCAATAACCGTATTTGACCGGAAACGGAAAATCCCCGCACATCAGCGGTGCCCGCATCGCGGCGAACTGACTGGGCGGCACCCGGCCGGCGAACACCAGTGCCTCGGTCCCGCGCGAAACCCCGGACGCGATCGCCCGAACCCGGACCTCGCCCTCGGCCGGATCGGCCAGGATTTCGGTCCGTATCTCGCCCGCCCCGGGCGCTGTGGCCCAGAAGGCACGCGCCAGCGTCATACCCGGCGCACCAGGGGAATATCGACGAGCAGGTCGTCGCCAAGGCGGTGCGTCGTCCAGACAAACCGCTTCGCGTCGGCGAGCCGCACGGCGGGAATGCCGCCCCCCATCAGCAACGGCGCCACGGTGACATGCAGCCGGTCCAGCGCATCCGCGCGCAGAAAATTGCCGACCGCGATGCCCCCGCCTTCGATCAGGATGCGGCGCAGGCCGCGCGCGGCGAGCGTGGCCAGTATCGCCCCGATGTCCATGCCGAAGGGGCCGCGGGGCACCGTCACGACCTCGGCCGTGCCATGCACGGCCCCGCCTCCGCCGCCGGAAGCACAGAGCAGCAGCGTTTCCGGTCCGCTTTCAAAGACCTGATAATGCGGCCCAAGCCGGCGTTCGGTATCCAGGACCACGCGCACAGGGCTCGGTCCCGGCACCAACCGCGTGGTCAGGCGGGGGTTGTCCGATCGCACCGTCGCCGACCCCACCACCACCGCATCGCAGAGCGAGCGCAGCCGATGCGTGTGCGCCAGATCCTCGGGGCCGCCGATCCAACAGGATTCGCCGTCCTTCGTCGCGATATAACCATCCAGGGATTGCGCGGCGCGCGCGATGATGAAGCAGCCGTCCGCAGCTGCCGGCATCGCCAACAATGGGTCATAAAGCGGCGCGAACCGCGTGGTTTCGGGTGGCCCCTGATCCATATTGCGAGCGTATCATGCCCGGTTGAGGTCTGGAAACACGCGGATATGCCGTCACGCCGACGTGATCGTCGCGACGGCTTTTTGCCCCCTGGCCTCGGCCCGGCTATCCTCCCGCGATCATGGCTTCGAAACCGGACGATCTTCCCCATATGCGTGCCGCGCTGGCCCTCGCGCGGCGGGGGCTTGGCGCGACCTGGCCCAATCCGTCCGTGGGTTGCGTCGTCGTGCAAGGCGGGCGTGTTGTCGGCCGTGGGGTGACAGCGGTGGGCGGCCGGCCGCATGCCGAACCGCAGGCCCTCGCCATGGCCGGGGACCGAGCGAAGGGCGCGACGGCCTATGTGACGCTGGAGCCCTGCTGCCACTGGGGCAAAACCCCGCCCTGCACCGACGCTTTGATCGCCGCCGGCGTGGCCCGCGTGGTGGTCGCGACGATCGATCCGGACCGGCGGGTCGATTCGCAGGGCGTGGCCCTGCTGCGCGCGGCCGGAATCGCGGTCGATGTCGGCCTGCTCGAAGACGATGCCCACGAAATACTCGCCGGCTATTTCCGAAAGATGCGAACCGGCGCCCCGCTGGTGACCTTAAAGCTCGCCACCACATTGGATGGCCGCATCGCCACCCATGCCGGGGAAAGCCAGTGGATCACCGGTGAGGCCGCTCGGCGTATGGGCCACGCGATCCGGGGCCGGCACGACGCGGTCATGGTCGGTGTCGGCACCGTGCTGGCGGATAATCCTGAACTCACCTGCCGCATTCCCGGTTTCGCGAAACGCCAGCCGGTGCGGGTCGTGGCGGACAGCCATTTGCGCACCCCGCTGACCACGCGGCTGGTGGCCACGGCGCGCGAGACGCCCACCTGGGTCCTGACCCGCCATGACAGCGATCGGGCCAGGCGAAAAGCTTTCGAGGAAGCCGGCGTCACGCTGGTCGACGTCCGCGCCGGGTCCGCCGGGCTCGATATGACAGACGCCATGCAGGCGCTGGGCAAGGCCGGCATCACGCGGCTGATGACCGAGGGTGGCGGACAAATCGCGGCAGCCCTGCTTCGCGCCGATCTTGTCGACCGGCTGGCATGGTTTCATGCTCCTGCCACAATGGGCGGTGACGGCTGGCCGGGCGTCCAGGCGTTCGGCCTTGAAAAACTGGCTGACCTACCCCGATTTACACGCACACGGGTCACCCCGCTGGGCGACGACCTGCTGACCGAATTCACAAGGCACCGATAATATGTTCACCGGAATCGTCACCGCCCTCGGCACCGTCCGAGCGATTGAGCCTTTGGGGGGCGGGAAGGACATGCGGCTGGTGATCGCCGCGCCCTGGCCCGATACCGAGTCAATCGCACTCGGTGCGTCCATCGCCTGTTCGGGATGCTGTTTGACGGCGGTCGAGTTGCGGCCGGATTGCTTCGCCGTGGATGCGTCGGCCGAGACGCTGGCCTGCACCACGTTGGGCACCTGGACGGTGGGAACGCGGGTGAATTTGGAGCGGTCGCTGAAGGTCGGCGACGAACTGGGTGGGCACATCGTGTCCGGCCACGTCGACGGGGTTGGCAAGGCGCTGTCCAAGACGCCGGAAAACGGCTCGATCCGCTGGCGCTTTCAGGTGCCCAAGGACCTCGCGCGCTTCATCGCCGCCAAGGGCAGCATCGCGATCGACGGGACATCGTTGACCGTGAACGACGTCCAGGGCGATACCTTCGGCGTGAACATCATTCCCCACACCGCTTCCGTCACCCGCTTCGGTTCCCTGGCGCCCGGCGACGCGGTCAATATCGAGATCGACATGCTGGCACGCTACGTCGCCCGCCTCGCGGAGACACAGTAAGATGGAAAACCTGATCCTGCCCGACGTGCTGCGCGCCGAGCTGTCCAGCTATCTCGCCAGCGCGGAAGAACTGATCGAGGAAGCACGGAACGGCCGGATGTTCATCCTCGTCGACGACGAGGATCGGGAGAATGAGGGCGATCTTGTTATCCCCGCGCAGTTCGCCACGCCCGACGCGATCAATTTCATGGCCAAATACGCGCGCGGCCTGATCTGCCTCGCGCTGACCCGCCAGCGGGTCGAGAAACTCGGCCTGTCGCTGATGTCGCAGCAGAACGGCACCCGCCACCAGACCGCGTTCACGGTGTCGATCGAGGCGCGCGAAGGCGTGACCACCGGCATCTCGGCGGCGGATCGCGCGCATACGATCGCCGTTGCGACCAATCCGGACAGCACCCGGGAGGACATCACCACACCCGGTCACGTGTTCCCGCTGCTGGCGCGCGAAGGCGGCACGCTGGTCCGCGCCGGCCATACCGAAGCGTCCGTCGATATTGCGCGCAAGGCAGGCCTCGCGCCGGCCGCGGTAATCTGCGAGATCATGAACGACGACGGCACCATGGCTCGGCTGCCCGATCTGGTGACCTTCGGCCAGCGGCATAACCTGAAACTCGGCACCATCGCCGACCTGATCGCGCATCGCCGGTTGACCGAACGGCTGGTGCGTAAGGTGGAGGAGGGGGCGTATCAGCATCCCGCCGGCGGCGAGTGGAAGGCCATGGTCTATGCCAACACCGTTGAATACCAGGAGCATTTGGTGCTGGTGAAAGGCGACCTCTCCGGTCCCGAACCGGTGCTGGTGCGCATGCATGCAGTCGATCTGCTGGACGATATGACGGGCGCGCCGCACTGGATCGCCGTGCACGACGCCATGCATGCCATCGGCGATGCCGGCCGCGGCGTGATCGTGTTCATCCGGGAGCATCAGAAGACCGCGCTCGCCGACCGGGTGCGGCTGCTGGGCACGACGCCACGGCCGCAGCGGGCGTTGCGCGATTACGGCATCGGCGCGCAAATCCTGTTGGACCTCGGGGTCAAGGACATGGTCCTGCTGACCAACAGCCGCCGCACCGTGGTCGGGCTGGAAGGCTACGGCCTGAACATCATCGAACAGCGGCCCATTCCGCGCACTGTCAACGAGAAGCCAAAAGCATGAGCACCCAAGATGCCGCCCTACCCTCCGCCCCGCCGGTGCGGGGACCGGCGCCACGACTGCTGATCGTGCGCGCGCCGTATTACCGCGATGTGATCGATGGCTTGACCGCCGGGGCGGTGCGCATCCTCAACGAGGTGTCGGCGACGCACGAAATATTGGATGTGGCGGGGGCGTACGAACTGCCGCAGGCAATCCGTCTGGTTCTGCGGGGCGATCAGCGTTTCGATGGTTTTGTTGCTCTGGGGTGCATCATCCGGGGAGAGACGGATCACTACGATTTCATCTGCAAGGCCACGATGGACGGCATGATGAACGTCTCCCTGCAATTCGGCCTGTGCACCGGCACCGGCCTGCTGACCTGCGACACCTTGGCGCAGGCCGAGGCCCGGTCCGGGCAGGATGGGTTCAACAAAGGGGCCGAGGCAGCGTCCGCTGCCCTGAAGCAGATCGACGCGGCACGCCGGTTTGGCGCCGCCTGATGTCTGCTGCGCCGAAGGCTCGGCCGCGCACGGCGTCCCGCGTCGCGGCTGTGCAGGCATTGTTCCAGAGCGAGCAGGCTGGGGATAGCGCGGAGACCGTGATCGACCAGTTCGTGCGCCACCGCCTGGGCGCGCTCCCCGGCGCGGCGGATTTCGAGGACGGGCGAATCCCGGACGCCGAAGTGCCGCTGTTCGCCGCCATCGTGCGCGGGGCGGTGCGTCAGCAGGACACGATCGACGCGATGCTGTCGGATGCGTTACCCGCGGACTGGCCGTTGGGCCGGATCGACCCGGTGCTGCGCGCTGCGCTGCGGGCAGCAGGCGGAGAGTTGGCGGGGGCGACAGCCGCGCCGGCGAAGGTGGTGATCAACGAGTATCTGGACGTCGTGCGCGGATTTCTGACCGGACCGGAGCCGGGGATCGCGAATGCGGTGCTGGATCGGTTGGCACGGGTGTTGCGGCCGGGGGAGTTTGAGTAGGGTTAACGCCGGACACCTTGCAGGGAAGACATGTCGTTCGATGTCTATCGACAGTATCTGACCGATATTTATCGTTCGCCCGCGACCGGCAAGCCGCTGCAACGCAACAGTGCGGTCGATTATGTTTCCCGACTGCGCAATCTACAAAACCTTTTACGGATCGATCTTGAACACGCCGCGCCGTCGGTGTTGCGGCAACTGCTGGGAAACTTGCGAAACGACCCCGTCCTGTTGCAGGCCAGGAGTGCAAAATTTATCGGCGATGTTGCCCCGGCCATCAGGCTGTACGCCGATTTTATGGAAACGGCTGAAAATGCCGGGGCGACGATATTGCTGCGGGCAGCCGATCGCCTCCAAGCAGCGGTCGATGCTGACCGGCTCGCCGACCCCGTGGGGTTCTTGCGTGATGTTGCAAAAACGATCCAGACCGAAGTGCAATCCATCGTCGCCGCTCGGCGTGGGCAGGAACGGTTTCGCGCCGATCTGTTTCGTCAATGGCACGGAAGGTGCGCCGTGACGGATATAGACCGCGCCGAGCTGCTCAGGGCGTCGCATATCAAACCATGGAGCGTCAGTTCCGATGCCGAACGTGTCGATCCGTTCAACGGCCTGCTGCTCGCGGTGCATGCCGATGCGCTGTTCGATCGTGCCTTGATCTCCTTTGGCGAGGGGGGCGAAATGCTGGTGTCGGACAGCTTGTCGGACCGGGAGCAGACGCTGTTCGGATTGTTGCCGCCACGACGGACCATTCCGCTGACCGCCGCCCACCAGTCGTATATGCAGCACCATCGGGCGCGGTTCACGTCAGGGCTTTGAACACAACCCATCTTTAGCCCAGCCGGCAATTGCGTATAATCTCACCTCCGACACATGCGGAGCGTGACCGATGCCGTTCGACGAATCATCCTCCCCCCGCCGGGGCCGCCGTCCGCCCAAGAATGTCATGGGCGGCCCTCTCGAATTGTGTTCGACCACCCCGCTCACCGGGTTCTTCCGCAACGGCTGCTGCGAAACCGGTCCCGAGGATATCGGCAGCCACACCGTCTGCGTCGTCCTGACGGCCGCATTCCTCGAATTCAGCAAGGGCATCGGCAACGACCTCTCGACCCCCCGCCCTGAATTCGGCTTCGACGGCCTGAAGCCCGGCGACCGCTGGTGCCTCTGCGCGCCCCGCTGGCAGGAGGCGCTGGAGCACAACGCCGCGCCCAAGGTAGTCATGCGCGCGACCGAGGAAGGTGCGTTGCGCTACTGTGCCCTGGTCGACCTCACGCGGCACGCCATCGATCTGGCATAGCCCAGGGTTCGGCGATCCCCAGCCCCCGCACCTCGACCCCGCTTGGAAGAGTGGCGCTGTAGGACCGGTGATGGTGCCCATGCACGATCAGCCGCGCGCCCGCGTCCCGAGCGAGCTCGTCCAGAACGGCGAAACCATGTTCGTGGGTCGTGGGGGCCTCATGCGCGACCAGGATATCGAAACGTTCGGCGGCAAGGCGTTCGACATCCTCGGGGAAAATCGTGTCGCGGTGCCATAGCGGCAGCCCGCCGCGCCAAATCTCGTCAGGACGCAGGGCATTTAGAAACGCCTCCCGCGTGCGGAACCGTGGGGCGCCGGCGGCGGGGTCCCAGACGCGGGGCCGAAACACCCCGGGCAGGCCGGCGATGCGCAGGCCGTGCAGTTCGGTCACGCGCAGCCCCAAATCGCCCGCCGGCGCGGCACCCGCCAGATTGTCGTAGGCCGTTTCCGTCTCTGTATCGTGGTTGCCGAGGATCCAGCGCACGTCCCATCCCGCTTCGATCGCCGGTGCCATGATCGCCGGCAGCGGTGCCGTGCAATCGCAATCTCCCAGCAAAATCAGCGTGCCGGACATGCTTCCAAGGCAGGCTCGTATGATCGGGGCGAAATTCCGATGCGGATCCCCAGCGAAGAGGATGGGCGTCAATTCGCGACCGCGGCCGCGACCCATTGCGCCCAGGTCAGCACCGCCTTGTCATCGCCACGCCGCCCGACGATCTGGATTCCCAACGGCATCCCGTTGGGGCCGAGCCCGGCGGGGACGGTGACGCAGGGCACATGGAGGGAAGTCCAGACGTAGTTGAACGCGGGATCGCCGGTCCAATCCAAGCCTTTCGGTGCCTCGCCGGGGGCCGAGGGCGTGATCAGCACGTCCAGCCCGTCCATCGCATCGGGGAAAGCGCGCTGCGTGCGGTCGAAGACGGCATAGGCCTCGGCGATTTGTTCCTGCGTGCGGGACAGGCCGAATGCCATGCGTTCGCGCAGCCCCTCGCTCAGCCCGTCGGGGGTGTTTTCCAGCTCCCACCCCAATGCGCGGGCGCTTTCGTGGTTCATGACGATGGGGTGCGCGTCGACCAGGGCGTTGAAGTCGTCGGGCAGTTCGCGGTCGGTCACGCGGGCGCCTGCGCGGTTCAGCGCGTTGGTCACCCGCACCCTCAGCGCCTCGGTTTCCGGCAGCGCGGCCGATGCGGTCGGCCCCATGCAGATGCCGACACGGGGCGCGCGGTCCGGTTTGACGTCGGGATCGCCGAGGTCGCGGGTCGACACGGCGGCGGCGAACAGCGCGCAGTCGGCGACCGAACGGGCCATGACGCCGACGGTGTCGAGGGAGGCTGACATGACCTTCATCCCGAACCGCTCGATGGTGTTGTAGGTCGGCTTGTAGCCAACGATGCCACAATAGGCGGCGGGGCGGATGACGCTGCCGGCGGTTTGGGTGCCGTAGGCCAGCGGGAAAAACCCGTCCGCCACGCCCGCCGCCGAACCGGACGACGAGCCGCCCGGCGTATGATCCAGGCCGGCGGGATTGGCGGTGGGGCCGGGCTTGCGGGTGGCGAACTCGGTGGTGACGGTTTTGCCCATGACCACGCCGCCGGCTTTCCTGGCCCAGGCAACCGCGGCGGC
This sequence comes from uncultured Acetobacteraceae bacterium, assembly GCA_903877125.1. Classification (GTDB taxonomy): domain Bacteria; phylum Pseudomonadota; class Alphaproteobacteria; order Acetobacterales; family Acetobacteraceae; genus Rhodopila. Next base: position 34,422 of record CAIRCM010000152.1, read on the forward strand.
GTCGGCTTTCGGACGCCAACCGGCCCAGATCGGGGAGCCGTATTCCGACGGCAGATCGGCGGTGTCGAGCACGTCCTTGATGCCGATGGGAATGCCGTGCAGCGGGCCGGGGGCGGCTTTCGCCGACTGGGCGCGGGCGTAAGCAGGGTCGAACGTCGCGAACGCGCGAACCAGCTTCTCCCGCTCGGCGATCCGGGCGAGGCACGCTTCGGTGAGGTCGCGGGGATCGAGCTTTCCCGATCGGATCAGGTTGGTGGCCTGGGTGGCTGTCAGGCTTGTCAGATCGCTCTGGAGGCTCATCGCTTGTGTCCCATCGGTGATCGGTTGGCCCGAACTGGAGAATTGGCTTGTCTGTATACCACGGCGTTTGCCAGGTGTTTCAAGGACGACGTCGCACGTCCTGCAAGTGGGGCAGGCTGCGCCGCTGCGGTACCAGTGTGTGGCAGGGTCGGGAAACCAAACATCTCCGAACCGTTGGAAGTCCTGTGGCGCGACGCTTCGTGCGCAGTCGTGCGGCCGACTGCCGGCGGTGCCCGAGGATTCTCAGCCGGCAGCCGTCATCGCTGGTCCGTTGACGAACAGCAATATGCATTGTCCCTGGCCAATCACCGATCCGCCACCCCCTCCGCGACCGACTTCGCCACCTGCCGCCCCGCCAGCCAGTTATACAAAGCCCCCCCGAACATGATCAGGCTGGTCGCCAGAAACACCGCGCGCATCCCGATATGTCCGCCCACGAACCCGCCCGCGAGTGGCCCCAGCACCTGACCCGCATATTGCGCAGACGTATTGTAACCCAAAATCGTCCCCGCCGCCCCCTGCGGCACGCTGTGCCGGATCGTCGCCCCGATCGCCGGCAACAGCCCCGCCAACGAAATCCCCATCAGAAACCGCAGTCCGATCAGCTCCCAGCCCGTGGTGATGAAGGCCTGGGGTATCAGCAGCACCCCGCAACCCGTCAAGCACATAACGATTACGTTCCAATGTCCGATCCGGTCCGCCAGCCGCCCCAGCCGCGGCGCCGCCAGGATGCTCCCGATCGCCGAGGCCCCCATCACCAGCCCCGCGGTGAACACCACATCCCCGCCGGCAGGCAGAAGCTGTCCGACATAGACCGTAATGATCGGCTCGATCGACATGTTCGCCAGCATCAGCAGCATCGCCGTCATCAGCATCGCCACCACCGGCCGGCGGTCGGGGATCATCGCCCATGCCCCCTGCGTGACCCGCCGAGTCCCCTTCGCCACCGGAGCCCGGTCCTCGCGGATCAGGAAACAGGTCCCCAGGAACGCCAGAAAAATCACCCCGCCGCACAGAAAGAACGTCGCTCTCAACCCCATCAGGCTTGGCAGCGCACCGCCAAGCAGCGGGCCCAGCAGCGTCCCGGCCATGACCCCTGTCGACAGCGTCCCCAGCGCCCAGCCGGAATGGGCTTTCGGGGTTGTCGTGGCGACCAGCACCACCGCGCCCGAGGCATAGCCGCCCAGCAGCCCCGCCAGCAGACGCAGCACGACCAGTTGCTCGATATTCTGCGCCATCCCGATCAGCGACATGCAGATCGCCATCGCCAGCGACGCGCGCATCAGGATCAGCTTACGGCCATAAAGGTCGGCGAACCGCCCCCAGACCGGCGCCAAGACCCCTGCGCCGAGGTAGGAGATGCCATAAGCGATACCCGACCATTGCACGATCGCGGCGTGACCCTGAACGCCAAGCTGCTCGACATACATTGGTAGGAACGGCAGCAGCACCGTCATCGCCGTGACGTTCGTGAAGGAGCCGAACAGGCAGACGTACAGGTTGCGTTTCCAGTGTTCGGCATCGTCAGACATCGGGATCGGTCTTTCCGGCGGTCGGGTCAGTCTTGATACGCGCGGGCGGCGCGGGTTCCAAACGGTTGGCGAAATCGTGACCCTCGTTGCAGCTTCGGTGATGGAATTCACACCCCAAGCGGCGTACACAGACGAAATGTCCGACCAGCCGACGCCCCTGTCCGCTTTCGTCTTCGCCGGTAAGGTTGCTGCCTTCCGCGCGCGTCGGCTGCTGATCGACCTCGCGTCCGGGCCGACGAAGCTGCGCACCGTCGCGGCGGACGGTTTCCCGGACGCCGTGGGCCGCAGCGACACCCCGCTCTGGTCCGATGAGACCCTGGCCGAGCGGGCGATGCAGCGCGGAAAAGTGCATAATTTGCGGGTGGCGTGCCGCCGGCTCGATGGGTTGGCGATCCCCGCCGGCGCTGTGTTCAGTTTCTGGCGTCAGCTTGGTCCGCCATGGGCGAGCCGCGGTTTCGTGCCGGGTCGGATGCTCAAGCAGGGCTGCCTGATGCCGGTGGTCGGGGGTGGCCTGTGCCAGCTTTCCAACGCGCTGTACGATGTGGCGTTGCAGGCGGGTTGCGCAATTCTGGAGCGGCACGCGCACTCCCGCGTCATCCCCGGGTCGGTGGCTGCGCTTGGCCGCGACGCGACGGTGGCCTGGAATTACGTCGATCTGCGCTTCGCCCCCGACCGCGACATGCGTCTGACGGTGCGCATGGATAAGGACCGTCTGGTCGTCGCGCTGACCGGCCGTCCCGCCATCGCGTCGGATCATGCCCTGGCGCCGGCCGTCCGAACCATATCGCCATCGGGCATCGCCCGCAGTTGCGCCTCCTGCGGGGAGACCGGGTGCCACATGCACCGCCGGGAAATGCGCATGGCCACCGTGCCCGACGGCCGCGCGGCCTTTCTGGTCGATGAGGCATGGCCGGAGTTTCAGAGTTACGTGCGCGCGACCCGACAGCCGGTGGACTGGTTCGCTGCCCCGCTGGCCCGCCGATGGACGGTCGAGGGGTTCGCACGTCGTTTCGACGCGCCGGTCGCGGCGATCCGGCGCAGCCTCGCCATTCGCTGGGCGAAATCCGCCGCCATGCGCCGCCAATCCGAACTGACCTCGACCGAGGCCATCGCGAACCGCCTCGCTCGGCATTTGCCCCCCGACGCGATGGCGGTGACGGTCGCGCAGTCGTTGCTGCCCGCCCTTTGGCGGGACGGTCATCTGGGCGGTCGGTCGGTGAACGTGCTGATGACCCGACTGCCGGCCTGGCTGCTGCACCACCGTCTCGACGCCGCCTTCGCCGCGCATCCGGAGCGCGCCAGCCTCGCCGATTTCCGTTGGCCCGAGGAGATTGTCAGAGCGGAGGCTGAAGCGCTCGCGCAGGCCGATCGCATCATCACGCCGCATGCCGAGATCGCCGCGCTGTTCGGCGACCGGGCGGTGCTGTTGCCCTGGACACAGCCGGCGGGGCAGGCGGCGGCAGTCTGCCACCCCATTCGCCGCATCGCCTTTCCCGGCCCCACCATCGCCCGCAAAGGCGCCTTTGCCGTGCGTGAGGCCGCTCGTGTGCTCGATCTGGAAGTCGTGCTTCTCGGCGCGGACTTCGAAGGCGAAAATTTCTGGGATGGCGTGCGGGTGACCCGGACCCAGGACTGGAACGGCGTGGACGCCGTCGTGCAGCCGGCTTTGGCCGAGGAACAACCGCGCCGACTGCTGCGGGCGCTCGCGATGGGCATCCCGGTTTTCGCCTCGCGGGCCTGCGGTCTGGACCACCGACCGGGTCTGACGATCGTGCCCCCGGACGACGCCCCGGATCTGATTGCCGCGCTGATGCGCGGACCAACGGGCAGCCCAATGGGCTGCCCAACGGGCAGCCATGTCGAGTCCCCCCTGTCGCTGGAGCCGCAAGAGGCGTAGACAACTTCTTTACCCTCGAACCAGGTGGACAAACGATTGGCGGCGATCCCGATCACGGCGGCTATGGTGAATGCGGCCCTTGGGGCAACCGCCGCGCAGCCGATGCCGGATGGTGCTTTGACGTTCGACGTTGGGGACCTCGTGGTCTATCCGGCGCACGGCGTCGGCCGGGTCGATCGCGTGGGGGTCGAGGAATTGGCTGGCCACAAGCTGCATCTGATCCAGATTTCCTTTCAGGAAAACCGCATGACCCTGCGGGTGCCGGTTGCCCAGGCCCGTGTCACCGGGCTGCGCAAGATCGGCACGGCGGAGGCGATGGACGAAGTGCTCACCATCCTCGGTGGCCGGTCCCGCACCAGCCGGATGATCTGGGCCAAGCGCGGGCAGGAGTATCTCGCGAAAATCAACTCCGGCGATTTGAAGCAGTTGGCCGAGGTCGTGCGCGATCTCCGCGGTTCCGGCGATGGCGCGGGGACGAGCTATTCGCAGCGGAATCTGTTCGAACTCGGTATCGACCGGCTGGCCGGCGAGTTCGGCGCGGCCACGGGCATTGATAAAGCGGCGGCGATGCAGCGGCTGCTGGACGCGCTGCAGGCGACCCGGGGCGAAAAGGCGCCGGCCGCCGCCGCTTAGCGCGCTGCGGCTGGGGTACCGATGCTTCAGGCTGGGATCGATTTCGGCACCACGAACAGCGTGATTGCCCTGCGCGATGCCCAGGGCAAGGTGCGTAGCGCCACCTTCGGCACCGAATCCGTCTTCCGTTCGGTGCTCTGCTTCTGGAACGAGGAAGCCCGAGCAGGCACGCGTCTGCATCATGCCGCCGGCCCCGGGGCGATCGCGGCCTATCTCGACGATCCCACCGAGACCCGGTTGATCATGTCGATGAAGACCTATCTCGCCCAGCGCAGCTTCGTCGAAACCCGCATCTTCGGCCGCCGGTTCACCCTGCAGGACCTGATCGCGCATTTCCTGAAGGCGTTGGCGTCGGCGGCGGACCTCGATCCCGCCGGGGTGCGCGTCGTCGTCGGTCGCCCCGTGCGCTTCGCCGGCGAATTCGCCGATGACGCGTTCGGCGAAATCCGCCTGCGCGAATCCTTCGCCGCCGCCGGATTCCGGGACGTGGCGGTGGCGCTGGAGCCCGAGGGGGCCGGCTGGCGCTTCGCCCATGCCCTGACCCGTCCCGCCACCGTTTTGGTCGGCGATTTCGGCGGCGGGACGAGCGATTTCTCGGTCCCGCGCTTTCAGCCCGGCGCGCCGGTCACCCCCATCGGGCATAGCGGCGTCGGCATTGCCGGGGACGTGTTCGATTACCGGATCATCGACAAGGCGATCAGCCCGCTGCTGGGCAAGGGCGACACCTACCGGATCTTCGGCAAGGACATGCCGGTTCCCGTCGAATATTTTTCGTCGTTCGCCCGCTGGCACAGTCTTTCCCTGATGCGGGGGCCGAAGACGTTGCGCGACATCGCCGACGTCGCGAAAACCGCCGCGCATCCGGAACGTCTGCGCGGCCTGCTGTCGCTGATCGTGGATGAACAGGGGTTTCCGCTTTATCAGGCGGTGTCCCGCACCAAGGCCGCTCTATCGCACGCGGACAGCGCGGTGCTGCGTTTCGCCCATGCCGGCGTCGATATCGAACGGACCATTACCCGGACCGAGTTCGAGGACTGGATCGCCCCCGACCTCCTGCGCATGGGCACCGCCATCGACAAGGCCCTGTCGGATGCGCACCTGGCAGCGACGGCGGTGGACCACGTATTCTTGACCGGCGGCACATCGTTCGTGCCGGCGGTGCGCCGGCTGTTCGAGGACCGTTTCGGCCCGGAAAAAGTCACCGCCGGCGGCGAGTTCGTCTCGGTTGCCGAGGGGCTGGCGCTGATGACCGATTGATACCGACCTGCGATGATTTGGACTCTCTCGACCGTCCAGTCTCCACCGTCATGCCGGCGTATGCCGGTATCCACGCCTTTGTTCCAGCACGAAAATCGTGGATGGTGGCATGCACCGCCATGAC
>CAIRCM010000153.1 GCA_903877125.1 uncultured Acetobacteraceae bacterium
ATACCGGCATTCGCCGGCATGACGATGTGAAGCGAGCCATGGGTCAAAGGTTCCGAGGGTTGGTATAATCGCGTGATTCACGCCACCGTCAACCGCTGCTCATGGGTGCCGTCGGGTCGTCGGACAAGCTCGGCAGCGGTAACGCCGCACCGTGGCCTGTGCCCTGGGGAAGCGCGCTCGCTCCGCGCTCCGGACGGGGAAGGCCGGGTTGCGGGAGGTCGAACAGCAACGGCGTCTCGCCCCACTGGATCTCCAGCGGCCGCTCGCTCGCGATCGCGGCGCTGACGTGGAGGCTGACCGCATGGCAGACCGATCCCGTGGGGTTGTGCAGCGATACGCCCACGCCGCGTTCCGACAGTTGTTCCGCGATGCGGAGGGTTTCCGCCAGGCCGCCGGCGTATTTCACGTCCGGCATCATGACGTCGTAGGCATCGACCCAGGGCAGGAAGCCTTCCAACAACGACAATTCTTCGAGCCCGGCCAGCTCCATCCCGGCGGCGTTCGACAGCTTGCGCAACCGTCGCACGTCGGGGATCGCGTCCAGTGTCTCCGGGATCGGGCATTCGAACCACACGACCCCGGAACGGGCGAGTTCGGGAACAATCGCGGCCGCTGCGTCCGGTGTGAATCGCCAGTGGCAGTCCACCTGCAATCGGGCCTTGCCGCGCACCGCATCTCCCGCGGCGGCAATGCGATCGAGGCCCGCTCGGGTCAAACGGTCGCCTTCATCGGTGCCGGCCAAGTCGGGTGTCATCCCGTCGAACGGGGCCATCTTCACCGCCGCGAATCCGGCCTGAACGGCCGCCGATGCGGTCGCGGCGAACCCGGCGGGGGATCGGTCGGTCGTGCCGCGGTTGATGTTGGCGTAAAGCGAAACGCTCCTCTTGGGCGAGGCCGAGAGATGCCGCGCCAGGGAAACGCCCGCCGAACGGGCGTCGATGTCCCAAAGGGCCTGATCGATGGCGGAGATGACGGCAAAGCCGAGCTTGGTTCGGACGGACGGTGTCAGACCGGCGCGCGGGTCGCGGATGGTGCCCCTGAGTGCGACATCCTGCCGGCGTGTTTCCTCGGCGATGTCCGCGGCCTGGCCGTTGATCGTTGCTTCGCCCCAGCCAACCATGCCGTCGGCCAACTCGACGCGGACAAAACTCCAGACTGTCGCCGGTGTTACACGCAGGAAATGTGGGGATATGCGCGCGACCGGTGTCATCGCGAGGTCCTCGCGGTCGGCGGACGGATTGCCAGGGCCAGAAGACTTGCGCCGATCAACGACAGCCCGCCCACCGTCAAGGCCGCGTTGAAACTGCCGGTGTGGTCGCGGACATAGCCGAATACCACCGGCCCTACGGTACCGCCGAGGTTGCCGGCACCGTTGATGAGCCCGATCCCGACCCCCGCGACGGCGGGCGGCAGGACCTCCGACGGCAGGGTCCAGAACGGTCCGAACCGGCCGAGGAAGGCGCCGATCGACAGCGTCAGAAACACCACCGCCGCGTAGGGTCCGAACCCCGTCGCGAACTGTGCGCAAAACAAAAACAGGCCGCTGGCGGAGGTCGCGGCGATCATGTGCCATTTCCGCTCCTGGTGCCGATCGGAACTGCGGGCGACCAGGACCATCATCGTCGCGCCCGCGGCGTAGGGCAGGGCGGTCAACACCCCCACGAGGCCTATGGACGCTCCGGTTTCCTTCACCACGCTGGGCAGCCAGAACCCGACACCCCATTCGGCCGCGAGGGCGCCGAAATTATACAGCACCAGCAAAACGACCGGACGGCTGTAGAGAACCTGGAGCCAGTGCCCCTTGTGGGCGGGAAGGGCAGCATTTTCGGCCGCGAGCTCAGCCAGGAGGCGATCGCGTTCCGATGCCGGCAGCCATTTTGCCTTTGCCGGGCTGTCGGCAATCGCCCAGAGCCACACCCCGCCCCAGAGCAGGCCCGGCAGAGCCTCCAGCATGAACATCATGCGCCAATCGGATACCGAGAGCACAAAGCCGGAAATCGGATTGGCGATCATCGGTGCGACGGCGAGGCTCAGGAGAAAGACAGTGTTCGCGCGTGCACGCTCCGCCTTGGTGAACCAGGCCCGGATCAGCACGATGGTGCAGGTCAGAACGCCACCCTCGGCCAGGCCGAGGGCGAAACGGTTGAACCAAAGCTGGTTTTCTGTTTGCACGAAGGCCGTCGTCAGCGAGATCGCCGCCCAGGCCAGCAGTTGCAGGAATATCACACGCTTGGCCGACCATACCGCGGCCAGCCGTCCCGCCGGAACCTGGAGGACGATGTAACCCCAGAAGAATACGCTGGTGGCTTGCCCGATGGCGACAGCGGACATGTGCAGTTCCTGCCGCATCGCCGGGATGGCCATCGCGATGTTGGTGCGGTCGATGTACGACAGCACATACATGGTGAACGCGACGCCCAGAATGCGCCACCAGCGGTCCTGGTGCATCGGCAGTTTCATGGGTGGGCTCCAACGGCGTTTGATCGGCCAAGCATGATCTGCGCCGCCCGTTCTCCGATCGCGATCGAGGGCGCATTGGTGTTGGACGACACGATGAACGGCATGATCGAGGCATCCGCCACACGCAGCCCATCGACCCCATGGACGCGGCATTCGGGGTCGACAACGGCGTAAGGATCGGTCCCCATGCGACAGGTGCCGACCGGATGGTACGATGTCTGCCCGTTCTGCCGGGCATATTCCAACAGGTCGTCGTCAGCCTCGATCGCCGGGCCCGGGCGGGTTTCTTCGGTGAAGTAGGGGCGCAGCGCTGCCTGCGCGGCGATTTTGCGTGCCATACGGATGGCTCGGACGGTTGCCGCCCGATCCGCCGCGGCAGACAGGTAGTTCGCGACGATGCGCGGGGGGGCGGCGGGGTCGGCGGACTGCGCGTGCACCGAGCCGCGGGATTCCGGATAAAGTTGGAAGAAGCCGATGGAGACGCCGGACCAGGGATCGACGCCCATTTCCCGGGTGCGGTCGCCAGCACTGATCTTATGCAGTTGCAGCTTGGTATCGGGGCGCGTCGCATCGGGGGCCAGCCGAGCGAGGGCATGCGCCGTGGCGGACATCGAGCCGAACAGGCCGGTACCGAACATCTGGTATTGCAGCCAGGCCTTCGGACCGTGCAGCCAAGGGCGCAGCACGAGGTCGTTGACCGACACGAATTTTGCCGCCCGGTATGTCGTCCGGACGTGAAAATGATCCGACAGGTTTTCTCCGACTCCCGGCAGATCGGCCACCGGCGATATGCCCAGGCCGCTTATCGCGGCGGGATCGCCGATCCCTGAAAGCTCCAGTATCTGCGGCGACTGGATCGCACCGGCCGAGAGTACGATGTCGGCCCGGGCGTGGGCGGTGCAAAGCGTGCCGTTCTGTCGGTATTCGACGCCCACGGCCCGCTTGCCATCGAACAGAATACGCTGGACCAAAGCGTCGGTTTCGACCGTCAGATTGCCGCGCGCCTGTGCCGGGCGGAGGTAGGCGATGGAGGCGCTGCACCGCACCCCTCGGCGGGTGGAGCTTTGCAGGCGGCCGACACCTTCATGTCGAATGCCGTTGTAGTCGGGGTTGGCGGGGATGCCGGCGTCGGCGCAGGCCTGGATGAAGGCGTCGGTGACGGCGTCGCCTTTTCCGATTTCCTCGATGGATACCGGCCCGCCGCGTCCGCGTAGGTTGGAATCGCCCTCGGCGTAGTCTTCCATGGCTTGCATCGTCGGGCCGATCGCCGCCCAGTCCCAGCCCGGGCAGCCGGATGCCGCCCATTCGTCGTAGCGCGTGGGGTCGCCGCGCACCCAGAGCATGCCGTTGATCGAACTCGAACCACCCAGCGTCCGGCCGCGTGGCCAGAACACGCTGCGGTTGCCGGCCCCAGCTTCGGGTTCGGTCTTGAATTGCCACGCATAGGTGGGGTCGTTCAGGATTTTTCCGACGCCAAGCGGAATCCGCAGCCACTTGTTACGATCCTGCCCGCCCGCTTCCAATACCAGCACGCGGCGCCCGGCGTCGGCGAGACGGGCGGCAACCGCGCAGCCCGCCGAGCCCGCGCCGATGACGATGTGGTCGCATTCCATCGGTTATTCCTTCACCGCGCCGGCCATCAGGCCGCGTACAAGCCACGTGCGAACCAGCACCGTGAAAGCGACGACCGGCAGCATGACCATCGTTCCCCCGGCGGCGATTTTGCCCCACTCCCAACCCTCGTACTGCATGAAATTCACGATGGCGACCGGCGACGTCATGGCGTGGGTGCGCGTCAGGATCAGGGCGAAAAAGAAATCGTTCCAGGACAGGATAAAGCAGAGGATGCCGGTGGCGGCGAGTCCCGGGGTGGAAAGCGGCAGCACGACCCTGAGGAAGGTGCTCCAGACGCCGCATCCGTCGATCCAGGCCGCTTCCTCGAGGGAGCGTGGCACGCCTTCGAAGAAGCTGCGCATGGTCCAGACGACCAGTGCGAGATTGAAGGTGAGGTAGATCAGGATCAGGCCGGTGAGCGTGTCGGACAGGCCGACGAACCGAAATGCCAGGAAGAAGGGAATGGTGAAGGCGATCGGCGGCGCCATGCGGGTGGCCAGGATCCAAAGCGCGACATGGCGGTCGCCCCGGAAACGGAAGCGCGCCAGGGAATAGGCCGCGGGCACGCCCAGCAGCAGCGACAGAACGGTGGAAACGCTGCTGGTGACAACGCTGTTCAGGAACGATGCCGGAAAATTACCGGTCCAGAGGGAGGTGTAGTTTTCCAGCGTCGGGCGAAACAGCAGTTCGTCCGCGATCACGTCGTCGGCTGGCCGGAACGACATCTGCAGCATCCAAAGCAACGGCGAAAGCAGCAACAGCAGCAGCAGGGCAGCACTGGCGTTGCTGATCCAGGTGTGGCGCTTACCAGACATGGTCGCCACCCGCGCCGCGTCCGCCGGCACGCAGAATGATCCAGCTCAAGGCCAGGACGCCGGCGATCAACAGGGTTGCCACCGCGCTGCCGTAGCCCCAGTAGGAGAAATTGAACGTTTGCACGAAAGCGTAATAGTTGGTGACTTCGGTCGCCCGGCCTGGTCCGCCGTCGGTCAGCACGTAGATCAACGGGAAGGCCTTGATGCTGTCGATCAGCCGGAACAACGCGGTGACCGAAAGTGTGTGCCGGATATAGGGCAACCGCACGTACCAGAACATCTGGGTACGGGATGCACCGTCGATCGCCGCGGCCTCCAGCGGTTCCTTCGGCACCATCTGAAGGGCCGCGAGCATCATGAGCATGGTGAAGGGAAACCACTCCCACGTATCGGCAACCGCGACGGCCCATAGCGCGGTATCGCCGTTGGCCAGGAGCGAGTGGACCGGCAGCCCGACCCATTCCAGCAGCCGGTGCATCGGGCTGATGTCGGGGGTGTAGATAATCTTCCAGACCACGGCGACGACGATGGGCGGCAGCACCATCGGCAGCAGGAAGCCGGTGCGAATGGCTTCCATGAACCGGGAGTTGGTATCCAGCAGCAAGGCCAAGCCGAGCCCGATCGCGAGCTGCCCTACAACGGTGACGGCGGAGAGTTTGATCTGAACCCAGACCGATAGCAGGAACCGTGTATCGCTCAGGGCAGCACTGTAATTGTGCCAAGGTTGAGAGAAATCCCAGCCGCTGCCCGGTATCGTGGGGTTCAGCGGCGTCAGGCTGCTGACGGCCAGGTACAGGACGGGTCCGAGCGTCACCAGCGTCAGCACGGCCAAGGCGGGGAGGATACCGCACAGGAAGGCCCGGCGGCGTTCCGTCTCCCATCCGTGGGGGGCGGGCATCGGGGTTACAGTTTCACACCCGCGCGTTTGATTTCCGCCAGAGCGTTTTGTTGCGCGGTTTTCATGGCCTCGGCGGCGGTTTTCTGCTGGGAGATCACGCTTTGTATCGCGGAATCGATTTCGCGATCGATCTGCGGGTACACCGGCATGGTCCGATAGGTCATGTAGCCTCGGCCGGCCTGTTCGATGGAATCGAGATAGATTTTCGCGACGTCGAACCCGTTCAAATTCAGGCTGTCCTTGAACGCCGGGGATTCGATGATCGAACGGCGGGTGACGGAACTGTATTTCTTCTCGGTGAACATACGGACCCCGAGTTCCTTCGACATCGCCCAGGCGATGAATTCCCAGGCCGCGTCTTTCTGTTTCGATCCGGTGGGGATACCCCAACCATGCGCCGCGACGCCGGGGAAGCGGCCGGCCGGTCCGGCGGGGAACATCGAAAAACCGCATGTCGCCGCCGTCTTGGCGTCTTTCTGTGCCATTTGGGCGAGGAAGGTTTCATTGTTCGGGGAATAATTGACCCGTCCCTGCTTGAGCATGGCCAGCACCTGCTCATAGGTCATCGACACCGCGCCGTCCGGCCCATATTCCCGGGTCAGCTTGCCGAAAAGTTCGGCGGCGGCGATGGCTTCCGGCGAATCGAGCATCGGCATCAGGTCGTCCGGCGGCGCCCTGAATATGTTGCCACCCATGCCTTGCAGCCAGGGAACGAAGGTCCAGCCGTAGTGGTTTTCGCTGATGAAAGCGGGAATTCCGCCCTTCTTGTGGATCGCCTTGGCGACCGTTTCGACGTCGTGGAAGGTGTCGGGCGGCTTCAGGCCTTCCTTCACGATGAGGTCGTTGCGGGATGCGCCGGCCATGAAGATATCGGCGATCCAGGGGATGGCGCAGAGTTGCCCTTTCTTGTCCTTGAACGCGGCGGTGGATCCTGACAGGAAATCCCCCGCATCCCAGCCGGCCGGCGTTTTCGCGGGGTCCTTGATGAATTCGTCGAGCGGCGTGACCCAGCCCGAACCAACCCAACGGCCGGAATAAATGAAGGTCACGTTGACCACGTCGTACGCCGAGCTGCCGGTGGACAGCTCGACGTCCATACGCTGGTTGTAGATTGGGAACGACGGCGTTTCGTAATTCACCTTCGCCCCGGTCGCGGCCTCGAACTCCGGAATGTAGGCGGTCAACAGCTTGGGGTAGGTCGAGTTCCAGCAACTGACGTTCAGCGTCACCCCGTCCAGCCGCTTGCGGCCGCCTTGCGCCGGCGCCTTGTTGGTGCCGGCCAATAGTCCGCCCGCAGTGCCGGCGAGCATGAGGCGACGGTTGATCCTGGTTGCCATATCGTTTCCCTGTCCCGGTTATTGTTTCTCTGCCCGCGATCCCGTGTTTTCGATCAATCCCCCAACAATATCGCCAGCGCCTGGCGATAGCCGACCTCCGCCCGCGCCTTGAGTTCCGGCGCGGTGCAACTGCCGATCGGGTGCTGAACCTTCATGAACGGATAATCCGCCAGGCCCATGATCTTCGCGATATTCTTCGCTGTCACCTCGAACGGTTCGGTGCACAGCACCACCGCCCGCTTACCCAGTTGTTCGAAGCTGATGCCGTCATGCAAACTGCACGTCGAACAGGAGCCTCAATCGCCCAGGCCGGTAATCAGGAAGTCGACTTCCGCCGCGGCTTGGGCCAGGGTTTCCGCCGGGGCTGGGGCACTGGCGTTTGATTTGGAATAGACTGCGTGGATCGTGCAGCCATGGCGGGCGACGAAGAGATCGGCGATCTCGCGCAGCATCTCCGGGGCGTTGAGCTTGCCGTTTTCCAGAATTCCGATCGTCTTGCCCTCGATCGCCGCCAGCGCGCCCGCCCGGGATAATGTCCGTTCCGCCCCCGATGCGGTGGGGTCGTAGAGTTGCATGGATTTATCTCCTTTAGTTGCAGTCGATACAAACCCCGATGGGTTTGTGTTGCATGATGGAACCGCGCCCCCGGCTCCAGGATGGAATAAAACAGGAATGACCGCCGGCATCGCCGCCGCCCATCGCGATCAGGATATCGTCTGGCCCCAAGCCGCGATGGATGTAGCCGGGTTGGGCGAGGCTGTGGGCATCGGGGCCATGCTGCTTGTCGTATTCGACATCGCGGTATTTGCCGACGGATTTCATGCCCTCGATGGATCGTTTGGCGTGCGCGAACAGGAATTCCTGGGCGTCCTTGCGGCTCCATCCGGCGCCGGCGACGATACGCATATGCTCTGGCGCCAGAATGACGACGCTTTGCCCGAGCGTGATGCAGCCGTAGTTCGCCATCGCATCGGCGACGCTGCCAAGAATCTGTTCGGGCGTGTTGCCGCCGTGGTTCTCGACATTGCAGAACCCGCCGCCGGCGAAGACGGTGACGCTGGACACGCCTTCGGGATAATCCTGTTCCTGACACAACAGCGGCCACGGATTGCCGCGCGCGCGCTCGGCGATACAGAAACTGTATTTGCCGGGATTGCCCTGGGTGGATTTGTCGGAAATCCCGGGGATCATCTGGAAGACGTTACGCAGGATCAGACGCGTCGCGCGGCCGATCGTGGCATTGGCGCGGTTGCCGGGCCCGAACAGGTTCACGTCCGCGTTCATGCCGATATCGTCGGCATAGCCGCCACTGACGATCAGCAATGGGGCGGAGCCGCCGGTGCTGGCGGTTGAGCCGTGGAAGTTGAAATCGGGCTTGTCCATCGCCTCGAACGCGGCGACCAGGACCGGGAAATATTCGGGCAGGCAGCCGGCCATCACGGCGTTGACCGCGGCGGCGTGGACGGTGAGCTGCAGTGTGGTCGCGGGGTGGGTCGCGATCACGGCCTCGGGCGGACGGCCTTCGTAGGCGAGCATGGCGTGGACGCGGTCGAGGACCGGCGGGATGACCGGCAGGCCATCGGTCCAGCCCTGTTCGTAGCAGTAGTCTATCGCGGCGAGGAGATCGTCGGGAATGTCATGGATACGGTGCGAGTCGAACGGCATGGCAGTTGCTCCTCGGCCAGGGATTTTTATCGGTAACAGAGGAATTTGGGGTTGCCAAGCGCATCGGCCGGGGGGTGGACTGGCGGAGTTCGGGCGGAAGGCGCACAAGGCCGGCATCCGGTCGCCTTGTGCGGCGCAGCCTGGGACACATTGCGATGGTAAAACGCCGTAAAGAGGACGAGATCGTCGGAGTGCTGGAGTTCGAGGGCAAGACCGCCGAGGACCCGGAGGTCGTTGGCTGGCTCGCCGAACACAAGGCGTCCAATGGCGGGAAGCTCCGGCTGAGCCTTGGCAGCAAGGGCGTCCGTGTGGCGTTCAGCAAGGCCGCGGACATGGCCGCCTGGCAGGCGCGACAAAGCGGGAAGGGGCCTCGGGGGCCTCGTTCCTGACGTTTCCCGGGGAGATTGGCATTGACCAAGGATGAACTGACCGCTTGGGCTTTGGCCAATGGCTGGCGGGTGATCGCGGGCCATCCGAGCCTGACGAAGCCGGGGGCGCCGAAGGACCCGATCGTGCGGCTGGTGCTGAAGGCGACGGTGGTCAACCTCGAGGTCCGCAAGCCCGCCGGGAAATGGGAGAAGGTTTCCGGGGACAGCTACGCTCGGGTCGAGGCGGGGGTGGACGGCGGGCTGCCGCGCGGGCTTGGGTTCGAGAACGTGCCGAGCATAGGGTCGTTAATGGAACAAAACCGCGACGCCATGGTGTTTGGGCGGATGGGCGGATAGCCGGCGGGATGCCATCGCCATGGCCCGGGTTCTTCTGATCAACCCGAATACGTCCGAGCGCACGACAGAGATGATGCTGGCGGTCGCGCGCCCGCTGCTGCCGCCGGGCGTGACCCTGCGCGGGTTGGGTGCGGCGTCGGGTGTGGCGATGATCGTGGATGAGGCGGCGCTCGCGGCCGGCGCGGCGGAGGTTGTTAGAATCGGGACCGCGGAAGCCCTGCATGCCGACGCTGTCATAGTGGCGGCCTTCGGCGACCCGGGGGCCGAGACGCTTCAAGCGATGCTGCCCATCCCCGTTATCGGGATCGGGGAGGCCGCCATCCGGGACGCCGCGGCTAACGGCCGGCGCTTCGGCATCGCGACGAGCACGCCGCGGCTTGTTCGGTCGATCGAGGCCCGCGTGCGGGCACTGGGCCTGAGCGAATGGTTTACCGGCGTCCGCGTGCCTTCGGGCGATCCCCTGGCATTGGCCGCCAATCCCACGGAGCAGGACGAGGCACTCGCCGACGCGGCGAGCGCATGTATCGAGCGGGATGCGGCCGAAGCGGTCATTATTGGCGGCGGCCCCCTGAGCGACACCGCGGCCCGGCTACGGGTTCGGTTCCGGATTGCGATCATCGAGCCGGTACCGGCTGCGATGCGGGCCGTCATTCGGCGGCTTGGTCGGGGGCATTAAGGGCTGGGGGGGATCGGCTTTGGGTTTTTGGGCGCGCGCCGACGACGGCGACGCGCCCTGCCGGCCGCGCGGGTTCGGAATAGCGGACAACCGCCACGGATATTTCACAGACACCGTTTTACCGCGGCAGACTGGCGGGCACGACGGCACCCGCCAGCCTCACCCGACCAAAGACTCCATCGCCCCCGCCAAAGCGCCCGCCGCGGCGATCCCCCGCCACGCCGCCAGCGCCTTTTCCGCCGCTGCCGGTCCAACCACCGGCTCGGCCAGCAGCCGGAACTTCCCATCGATCTCCCCGTCGTCCATCGGGTTGGTGCTGTCCCCCCGCGGGTCCCCGGTTTCGATTTCAATGACCCTGCCGTCCACCGTTGTTGCCGTTACCCGCATCACGATCTTGTGCGGGAACAGGGCGGAAATCCCGGCATCCTCCGCCACGCCGATCTTCGCCATCAGCGGGCGCATCGCGGGGTCCATGAATTTTTCGACATCAAAACTATGAACGTCGATGCCGCCATCCAGCCAGGCACGGACGAAAATATACGGCAGGGAATGGTCGGCGGTCTCGCGGGTTTGCGGGTCCCATTTCGCCGGCTCGCTGCCGATTTCGTGCCAAGCGGACCAGTAGGTGGCGATGTCGACCCGGGCGACCTGCTCCGGCCCAACCTGCTTGCGCAGTTCCAGCGCAGCCCAGACTCCGGCCTGGGCGTTGTATTCGACCGGCCAGTATTTCAGACGAACCCAGGGCAGCAGCCAGTTTCCGCCATCGGCGGGGAAGGCGTCGATCTCGAACTTGCCGGTGATCTGTTCCATCAGGCCGTGCCGGCCCTCGAACGGTTTCTCCGGCCCGGTCATGCCGCCGGCGGCCAACTGCGTTGCATAGACGGCGTTGCGGACCGCGAAGGCCGTGGCGGAGCCTTTCCACAGCGACAGATTGCCGGCGCGCGTCGCCCGCATCGGCACGTTCGCCACCGCGCAGATCGCCAGCGCGTGACCGATGCGCTCGGCGTCCAGGTCCAGCAGGTGCCCCAAGCCGCACACCGTCGCCAGACCGACGCAGAAGCCCTGGTCCCAGCCCTTCTCGCGCATCTGCGTGGGCGGGATCAGGCGGAACACGACCTCATATGCCGCGACCATCGCAGCCAGCAGGCGTTTGCCGTCGGCACCGGATGATTCCGCCACCGCCAGGAGGCCGCCCAGAATGTCGGACGGATGCCCGGCGTGCCAGGAATCGTTGAAATCGAGGTACCGTATCATCGCGGTGTTGATAAACGCCGCCTCCTCGGCCGTGGTGCGGATCGCGGTGCCCAGGACGCGTCCGGCGCCACGGACGGGCGTGGCGCCCTCGGCGATGGCCAATGCGATACGGGCGGCCTCGCAGTTCCTGCCACCGAAAGCGCAGCCGAGCGTGTCCACGAGGCTTTGCCGCGCACGGTCGAGAACGGGGGAGGGGATGTCGTCATAGCGGAGGGTGGCGGCGAACCCGGCGAGTTGTTGCGTCAAACGGTCCATGTCGGGCTATTTCCCCAAATCGCGCCGAAGATCGGCGGGCAGAAAAGTTTGGTCCACCAGTCGGCGCCAGTCGGAATCGGCCTCGGGCAGGCCCATCAGCTTCATGGCAGCCATCATCGCATCCATGTCGGCCGGGTTGAAATCGCCCTCGCTCCAGAACGGTACGCCGCCGGCGGGATGGTCGAGCAGGCCATCCATCGTCGCGCGCATGACGGCGGGATCGAGCTTGTACACCCTGGCGGCGATGGCGGCGGCTTCATCCCGGTGCTCGGAGATGAACCGGACGGCGCGGCGGTGGGCGCGGAGGATGGCTTCCAACTCCTTGGGCTGCTCGTGGGCAACCTTGGCAGAGGTGACAGCGACGACGTTGTTGATCGCGGGGAATACGTCGCGCACCCAGGCAAGCGGGCGGAGCTTGTCCTGGTTCAGCGAATACACCGGTTCGGCGAGGATCGCGGCATCGATGCCGCCATTGGTGAGCGCGGTGATGGCCGCACCATAAGGGCCGGTCGCGACCAGCGGGACATCGCTCGCCGACAGCCCGTACTTCTGCAGCAACAGCACATCGAGGCCCTGGGACGTCGATTGCGGGGTGGTGAAGCTGAGCTTGTGGCCCTTCAGATCCGCGGGGGTTTTCAGCGGCGAGTCCTTCGCCACCACCCAAACGAACTGCGCGTTGCTGTGCGACAACTCGGCGATCAGTTTCAGATCCGCGCCGTGTTTGACCGCGGCCAGGATGCCGGACAGGGAGGATTCGACGAACGGCAGATCCCCGGCCAGCATGTTGCGCACGTCGGCGCTGCCGCCGGCGGTGGCTCGGACGGCGGTGACCCCGGCGCCTTCTTCCTTGAAAAAACCCTTTTCCAGGGCAATGGCGAAGGGCGCGCCAGAGATCGAACTGCCGTAGTTCGGCACGGAAATCTCATAAGCAGCGGCAGGGCCGCTCCAGAGCAGTGCCAGCAGCGGCAGCCATCGCATCGGTCGTTCTCCTGTTCGATGCGCTATTGTCCCGTGGTTTCGGGCTCGCGTCCATATCGGCCGAACCATGACTGGCGCCGGCCGGGGCCGACATGGTACAGCACTGTCATGACGCCGCGCTGGTGGGACTGGCTTGCACTGATGGCGACCTTCTGCGCGGGCGCGCTGTGGGTTGGCGTTGGCATGCCAGGGCTGCCGCCGGATCTGAATCCGTTTCTGAACCATCAAAATACGCCGGTTATCACGGCGGTGTCGGTTCCGCCCGTGGCACCGACACCGCCACCGCCCACACCAACATCCCAGATCGAACATCGCGGCGTCGCGCCGGCCGATCTTCGGCCGCCCCCGCCTCCGCCCGTCGCACCGACGGCTGAACGCAAGACTCTGCCAGATGTCATCCGACCGGGCGGCGGCGAATTACCCGGGGGCGAACCGGCGGGGGCGGTGATCGAATCGAATCTGCCGGCTGTCATTCATCCCTCCGACCCAACGGAGCCGGTGGCGGAGGGCGGCAGCGGATTCTTCGTCGCCCACGATGGCAGCTTCATGACCGCGGCACATGTCGTGCGGTCCTGTCAGCGCATCTCCATCGTATCGCGGCATCTACAACCGGCCGTGGCGCGATTGCTGGCGATCGACATCGCCAACGACATCGCCGTCCTGCGCGCCCCCGGCGTGCGGCCGCCGGGCGTACTGGCCCTGGCCGATCAGCCATTCGGTGCTCAAACCCTGGCGGTCCTTGGCTACCCCGGGGATGGCGACCTGCTGCGCGCGACGGAAACGCAGGGACAACTGCGCACCGAGCACCCGAGTTTCAAGGGGCTGGAACGGTTGAACCGGCCCGACGTCATGTGGATGGATGCCAATACCGTCCGGCCGGGGTTCAGCGGCGGACCGGTCCTGAATCCCAGCGGCAATGTCGTCGGCTTGATCAACGGACAGGTCTTGCGCCGGGTTGGTCAGCCGGGCTCGGCCACGCGCGACGTGAAATATGTCTATGGAACCAGCACCCGCCTGCTCGCCGCCTTCATCAATCAGGAGGTGCCGTCGCTGGTGCCTGACGCGGATCAGACCCTGCCGCCGGCGGATATGGACAAGGCGGTGGTCCACATTCTTTGCGTGCATTAAACCAACGGCCGGGCAGGCAGGAGGATCGCATGCGGATCGACGGCAAGTGTCACTGCGGCAACATCGCATTTCGGCTTAACTGGCCGGGTGAAGCCACATCGATCGCCGCGCGAGCCTGCGGCTGTGGGTTCTGCATCAAACATGGCGGCGTGTGGACGTCGAATCCGGCTGCTGCATCGCGGGTGAGCGTGTCCGGCCGGGCCGCGGTATCGGAGTACGAGTTCGGCACGAAAACCGCGACTTTTCACGTTTGTGCCCGATGTGGCGCGGTGCCGTTCGTTTCCAGCCGGATCGGTGACCGTCTCTACGCCGTGGTCAACGTCAACGCCTTCGAGGGCGTCGATCCCACGACGATCGTCCGCACCGGGTCCAACTTCGACGGCGAAGCCGTCCAGGACCGGCTTGCCCGCCGGGCGCGCAACTGGATCGGGGACGTCCGCGTCGGCGATTTCGTCTGATTTCGTGCCGGCGGGGTGAAATCATCTGTCGGTCGCCGATGGGATCGCTACCATTTTTTTCACCGAGCGGGCGTTTTCCCCTTGCGTGGCGCGCTCCCTGGCTCCTAGACAACAACCACGAAGTCAAAATTCCGGAGGAAACAATGCTCGACAGACGCCATTTCGTGGGCCTGACCGCTGGCGCGGCGATTGCCGCCGGCCTTACCGGCGCCGCTCGGGCGGATACCAAGATGGTGCTCAAAGCCTCGGACGTGCATCCAGAGGGTTATCCCACCGTCGCAGCCGTGGAATCCCTGGGCGAGAAACTCAGCAAAGCCACCAATGGGCGGCTCTCGGTGCAGATGTATGCCTCGATGCAATTGGGTGGCGAGAAGGAAGCGATCGAGCAGTCCCAGGTCGGCGCCATCGCCTTCGCCCGCGTCAGCGTCGGCACGTTGGGGCCTGTCGTGGACGATTTGAACGTGCTGAACTTGCCGTTCGTGTTCCGCAATGTGCCGCACGCGCGCGCGGTGCTGGACGGTGCGATCGGGCAGGAACTGCTGGACAAAGTCACCAACCATCCGACCGCGGGGCTGGTGGGTATCGCGTGGATGGATGCGGGCTCCCGCAGCATGTACACAGTGAAGAAGCCGGTCCATTCGATCGCCGACCTCAAGGGTCTGAAGATGCGGGTGATCGGCAATCCGATGTTCGTCGATATGATGAACGCCCTGGGCGGCAACGGCATCGCGATGGGTTACGATCAGGTGTTCACCGCCTTGCAGACCGGTGTCATCGACGGGGCGGAGAACAATCCGCCAAGCTTCGTGTTCGACAACCATTTCCAGGTAGCGAAACACTATACCATGACGGAACATCTGATCGTTCCGGAAATGCTGGTGTTTTCCAAGGCGACCTGGGCCAAGCTGTCGAAGGACGATCAGGCGTTGTTGACCAAATTCGGCCGGGAATCGCAGTTCGAGGCACGCAAGCTGTGGGACGACTACCAACAGAAGGCGCTCGACAAGATGAAGGAAGCGAATATCGAGATCATCCCGGTCGCCGACAAGAAGCCGTACCAGGACGCGGTGAAGCCGGTGTGGGACAAATACGCGCCGAAATTCGCCGATCTGATCAAGCGTATCGCGGCGGTGGGGTAACCGGGCGTCATGGCCGCCGTGTTCCGTCAGGCGATGGACAAGTTGTATCTGGGCTGCGTGTTCCTCGCGGGGACCGCGATGGTGGTGATCGCCGCCATCGTGCCCTACGGCGTGTTCACGCGCTACGTCCTGAACAGCGCGGCGACATGGCCGGAGGAAGCATCGGTCCTGCTGGCGATCGTTCTGACCTTCTTCGGTGCCGCTGCCTGCTACCGGCTCGGCTTGCACATGCGGGTGTCCTATCTGCGCGATCAATTCCCAAACTGGCTCGCGCGAACCTGCGACCTGATGGCCGAGGCGCTGATGCTGCTGGTGGGCGGCTTCATGCTGCAATACGGCGCGAGTCTTTGCGCGACCACCTGGAACCAGTCGATCGCGGAGTTCCCGCTGCTCTCGGTCGGCGTCACTTATTTGCCGATCCCGTTGGGCGGCATCTGCCTGATGTTGTTCGTGATCGAACGGGTGACGATCGGCCGTCCGCCCGATCCGTTCGCCGGGTCGGAGGGACACTGACATGGACGTCGCACTGGTTGTCGGAACACTATTCTTCTGCATCGCGATTGGGGTGCCGATTGCCTACTCGCTGGGGCTGGCGGCGTTGGCGGCGGCGTGGTGGACGGATATCCCGCTGGAAGCGGTGATGCTGAAGGTATCGGCGGGGATCAGCTCCTTCGCGATGCTGACCATCCCGTTCTTCGTGTTGGCCGGCGCCCTGATGGCCGAGGGCGGGATCGCCAGCCGTCTGGTCGGGTTTGCCAACGTGCTGGTCGGATTTCTGCGGGTGCGGGGCGGGCTGGCGATCGTCAATATCGTCGCGACCACCTTCATGTCCGGTATTTCCGGATCGGCGGTTGCCGATATCTCCGCCATCGGCTCGGTGATGATCCCACAGATGGAGAAGGTGGGTTATCCTCGCGTGTTTTCGACCAATGTGACGATCAGTGCCTCGGTTCAGGCGCTGTTGATTCCGCCGAGCCATAACGCGGTGATTTATTCGCTGGCGACGGGGGGGACGATTTCGATCCTGAGTCTGTTCCTGGCTGGCGTGGTGCCGGGGCTGCTGCTGGGGTTCTCGCTGATCGTGCTGGTTCTGGTTTTGGCCTACCGCAACGACTACCCGCGCGGGGAGGCTATTCCGCTGCGCAATGCCGCCAAGCTGGCATTGGATGCGTTCTGGGGGTTGATCACGCTGATCATCATCCTCGGTGGTATTCTCGGCGGCATTTTCACGGCGGTGGAGGCCGGTGCGGTCGCCTGCGTCTGGGCGTTTTTCGTCACCATGTTCATTTATCGGGAGTTTCCGTGGCGCGGGCTGCCGGGGTTGGTGCACCGGACCTTGCGGACGGTGTCGATGGTGATGACGTTGATCGCCTTCGCCTCCTCGGTCGGTTACATGATGGCCTTGATGCGGGTGCCGGCGCATATCACGGCGTTTTTCCTGACGATATCGCACGACAAGAACGTTATTTTGTTGATGATCAACGTGTTGTTGCTGGTGCTGGGGTGTCTGGTGGACATGGCGCCGGCGATTTTGATCTGCACGCCGATTTTGCTGCCGGTGATGATGAATTTCGGGGTCGATCCCGTGCATTTCGGGATGATCATGCTGATGAATCTGGGCATCGGCCTTTGTCATCCGCCGGTCGGCGCGATCCTGTTCCTCGGCTGCGCGCTGGGGAAGGTGCGCCTGGAAGACGTGATGAAGAAGATCTGGCCGTTCTATCTGGTGATGTTCACCATCCTGATGCTGGTGACGTATGTGCCGGATATTTCATTGTGGATGGTGCATCGGTACGGGTAGATTGGTTAGGCTACGTCCAGGATTTCGTCGTCGGACATGCCTCGGTGCGAGTCATCTGACAGAGCGGACAGGTGACGCCGGTCGATAAAGTATTTGTTGACCAGGATCGTCCGGACGACTTTCTCCGAGACATGAAAATGTTGACTTGCCGCGGCTATATCTTCGTCCGACGGGTTTTCTCCCGCATAGGCGAGGAGCGCGGAGGTCGGGCATAGCAGGCTCGCCGCGAAAGCATTTTGAAATTTCTGCCGAGCGGTCCTGACCGAAGCGATAGGGCCAAGTGGCGAGGAACGGCTCCAGATCGCATCTCCGAGGCACCGTGCTGCTTCAAAGCGTCGCGCTGCGCCCCTGCGAGTATGCAGCAGCAAATATTGTCGCGCGTCCAGGGCAGATCCAATTCGCAGGCCGTACGGAAATAGCTGGGATGGAGGCCCTCTTCGAGTTGCGAACGTTTTGGAAGAGGTCTTGAGGAGATCAGCCAGTTGCCTGTTCAGCAGCGGTCCCCCGGGTTGGGATATCGCGGCACGGACCCCCAAGGCCGCCTGTTCCGCGAGCCGCCACGGTTCCCAGGTTGCCAGCGGCACAGGCAACTGACCGGCATCAGCGGCCTCTCCGAAATCGACACTGTGGCTGTTCGATGCACTGCGTGCGTCGAGCATGCATTCAAGTGTTTGGGCGGCATCGCTGCCTGGGTGTGCCGCGACGGCTTCCTCGACATCCGCACCTGTAAAACGATCGCACAATCGAGACAGCGCCTGCATCAGATCGTCTGGGGCCTGGTCGCAATCGAAGCCCGCGATTGCCTCCATACGGCGCCAGGCCGACATGTCGGGGTCCCGCCGCTCGGCGTCCAACGCATCGATGACGTTACGGAGCGCGCGTCCATCGTCGCCATGGGCGAGCTGTTGGATGCCTTCGAGCGTAGCTGCCATTGTCGTATCGAAACTGCCGGCGCCGACAAATACGATGGCGTCCGTCAGAAACCGGACCGGTGCCGCGATCCCCGACGGATCGGCCTTGCTGGTAAGAACAACCCGTTCCCCCTCGCCCCATATCGTAATACGAGGCCACGCGAAGCCGCCGCCAATGGAACCGATATCGTGGGCGAGGCGCCAAGCCGGGTGGCTTGCCCCTTCCGGTTGGGGTTCATAGCGCAGGCGCCACCAATTGTCGGCGATCCAAAAGCCGAATCGTGTCAGTGGCACCCGCACGAAGTCGTCGTAGCCCGGTGTGTCCGACCGTTGCAGCCGCGTGAGCGCCACCCCGTGAGCCGAGATCGCCAGAGCGCCAGGAGCATCGGGCTCGGCCGATTGGCTGGGGCGCAACTGGATGTCGAAATCGGTCAAGGGTGAAATCCATAAAAGCTTTTGCAGGCCGCGGCAGCAACCACGTCGAGCAGCGCCCCATTCAATCTATCCCATCTTATTCACCGTTCTATTCCGCACACACAAATTATCGTGCCGCGCTTGGCGTAGGCACGCCTTCCCCTCTGCTGGTTTGACCGCGTTTTGGACCATATCTGGCAGGCGCTGGGGGTTGGCTGGCAAGGGAC
>CAIRCM010000154.1 GCA_903877125.1 uncultured Acetobacteraceae bacterium
GGCGTCCTGTCGTGAGCCTAACATGAAGCCAGTCGGAAAGCCGGATGCGGGAAACCCGCACGTCCGGTTTGATGAGCGGGGGAGGGAAACGGGTTGCCTTGGCAATACCGCGCCCTTCCTCGACTCTACCGAAAAATTACCGCTCCACGCCCAAATGCCGGCGGTACCCGGCACGACCCGCTTGGCCAATTGAGCCTTTACCGATCCTGGTGTTAAACCCGGCGGACGACATCTCACCAAGTGGAAGTCTCTTCGACGATGAAGGTTTTGCTGACCGGCGGCTGCGGGTTCATTGGATCCGCCGTGGTGCGCCACTTGCTGCGGACGACCGACCACATGGTCGCCAATGTAGACAAGATGACCTACGCGGCGTCCGAGGATGCGCTGGAGGAGGGCAGGGGTCATACCCGCCACACGCTGATCAAGGCCGACATCTGCGACGCCGCGGCGATGCGCGCCGTGTTCGAGGCGCATGATCCTGACGCGGTGATGCATCTTGCGGCGGAAAGCCATGTGGATCGGTCGATCGACGGTCCCTCGGACTTCGTGCAGACCAACGTGACGGGAACGTTCACCCTGCTGGAGGCTGCTCGGCGGCACCATGCGGGCCTGCCGGCCGAACGGAAGGCCGCCTTTCGGTTCCATCATATCTCGACAGACGAGGTGTTTGGCGCGCTGTCCGCCGATGCGCCTCCGTTCCGGGAGGATACACCGTACGACCCGCGCAGCCCGTATTCGGCAACCAAGGCGGCGTCGGACCATCTGGTGCGGGCGTGGTTTCACACCTACGGGTTGCCGACGATCGTCAGCAATACCTGCAACAATTACGGACCCTGGCAGTTTCCCGAGAAACTGATACCGCTGGTGACGCTGAACGCGTTGCAGGGGAAGGAACTGCCAGTCTACGGCGACGGATCAAATATCCGCGACTGGCTCTTCGTGGAAGATCACGCCGCGGCGCTGGTGCAGGTGATGGAACGCGGTCAGCCGGGGGAGACCTATGCGATCGGGGGCCGGCAGACGCGCACCAATCTCGATGTGGTGCGGGCGATCTGCGCGCATTTGGACAAGCGGGTGCCCGACTCGGCGGGCGCTCGTGAACGGCTGATCCGTTTTGTCCGCGACCGGCCGGGGCACGATTTCCGCTACGAGATCGATCCCTCCCGCACCGAGCAGGTATTGGGCTGGAAAGCGCCGCATGATTTCGAATCGGGCCTGGCCAAAACCATTGACTGGTACCTGGACAATGAAGCGTGGTGGACAGCCGTGCGGGCGGCGCGCTACGCCGGTCAGCGACTTGGCACGACAGCGTGACCGCGACAATGCAACCGCCTGAGGTTTGAATTCGATGAAGGGTATTCTTCTGGCCGGCGGTTCCGGCACGCGGCTGCATCCGATGACGATGGCCGCGTCCAAGCAATTGCTGCCGGTCTATGACAAGCCGATGGTCTATTATCCTCTGTCCACCCTGATGCTGGCCGGGATCCGCGACATCATGCTGATCTCGACCCCGGAGGATCTACCGCAGTTCCGCCGTCTGCTGGGCGATGGGAGCCGCTATGGCGTTCGCTTCGAATACGCGGTGCAGCCTAGTCCGGATGGCATCGCGCAGGCATTCCTGATCGGGCGCGACTGGATCGGCGGGGAGGCCTGCGCATTGGCACTGGGCGACAACCTGATCCATGGCGATCATCTGTCCGCCTTGTTGCGCGCCGCTGCCGCTCGACCGACCGGCGCGACTGTGTTCGCTTATCAGGTGCGCGATCCCGAACGTTACGGCGTGGTGTCTTTCGGTGCGGATGGGCAGGCTACGGAGATCGTCGAGAAGCCGCCGAGCCCCAAGTCGAACTGGGCGGTAACCGGCCTCTATTTTTACGACAAACAGATCAGCGACATCGCACCGACGATCAAACCGTCCGCGCGGGGGGAGCTGGAAATCACCGACCTCAACCGGGTTTACCTGGAAGCGGGCACGCTGATGGTCGACAAATTATCGCGCGGCTACGCGTGGCTGGATGCGGGAACGCCGGACAGCCTGTTGCAGGCGGCGACGTATGTGCAGACGATTCAATCGCGGACAGGCATGCTGGTTGGGTGTCCCGAGGAGGTTGCATTCCGCATGGGCTTCATCACGACCGATGAGTTGAAAGAACGAGCGGAACGGCTAGGAAAGACAGAACTGGGCCGGGTGTTGATGGACCTCGCGACGGGGCTGCACGCATGAACGTCGTCAGCTTGAGCATTCCCGAGGTCAAAGTGCTGACCCCGGTTCGGCATCGCGATCCCCGCGGATTTTTCTCCGAAACCTGGCAGCAGCAACGGTTCGCCGATGCCGGGATTGCCGGCCCGTTCATCCAAGACAACCACGCGGTATCGACCGAACGGGGGGTGGTGCGCGGGTTGCATTTGCAGATCGGACCGAACGCGCAGGGCAAGCTCGTACGGGTGGTACGCGGCGCGATCTGGGATGTGGCCGTCGATGTGCGGCACGGCTCCCCGACCTTCGGGCAATATGCCGGGGCGGAAATCAGCGCCGAGAACTGGTCGCAGATCTGGGTGCCGCCCGGGTTCCTGCACGGCTACTGCACGCTGACCGCCGAGACCGAGGTGATCTACAAGGTTACCGGGCCCTATGACCGTTCGGCAGAGCGGGGCGTGATCTGGAACGATCCTACTCTGGCGGTGCCGTGGCCGATCTCGGCAGAAGAGGCGATCCTGTCCGATAAAGACAAGCTGCTGCCGCGCTTCGCCGATTGCGAACCCTGGTTCCATGTTTGAGCGGCCAATCCTGGTGACCGGCGGCGCTGGCCAGTTGGCGAGCGCGCTGTCGGCCGCATCGGGGTCGGTGCATCGGGTGGGGCGCCCGGATTTCGATTTCGACCGACCCGAGACCATCGATGCCGTGTTCCAGGCCGCTCGTCCGTCGCTGGTGGTCAATGCCGCGGCCTATACCGCGGTCGACGCGGCGGAAACCGATGCCGAGGCGGCTTATCGGGCAAATGAGAATGGTCCGGCGCGGCTGGCCGCGCTGTGCGCGGCCGCGGACGTGCCGTTCATCCATATCTCCACCGACTATGTCTTCGACGGCAACAAAGGCGCACCATACACGGAAGGGGACGCTGTTGGGCCGACAGGCGTTTATGGCGCGAGTAAGCTCACCGGGGAGCAAGCGGTACTGGCCAGCGGCGCTCGGGCGGTCGTACTGCGGACGTCCTGGGTGCATTATCACGAGGGCAAGAATTTCGTCCGCACAATGCTGAACGTGGGGAAGACACGCGACCGGCTGACCGTCGTGGCGGATCAGCGGGGCTGCCCGAGTGCGGCGGCCGACCTGGCCGACGCGATTCTGGCGATCATTGGGCGAATCCAGCAGGGTTGGCGCGACGAGTATGCAGGGGTGTTTCACCTCGCGGGGGGTGGCGACACAACCTGGTATGGCCTTGCCTGCGCGGTGTTCGAGGATGCGGCTGCACAGGGCTGGAAGATTCCGGTCGTAGCGCCCATTGCCACAGCGGACTGGCCGACACCGGCGAAGCGGCCGGCGGATTCACGCCTGGATTGCGGGCGGCTTGCCCGGGTCTTCGATGTGCGCATGCCGCACTGGCGGGACGGGCTGCGACGCACGACCGGCGCGATTTTCGCCGGTGCGGCAACCTGATCGGCTGCGTCGGTGCTCGCCCCTCCGCCCGGCGTGGCGATACTGCTCTCAACCTTTGAGGGCGAGCGTTTCCTGGTTCCGCAACTCCACAGCCTGCTGAGCCAAACGCATCGCGACTGGGTACTGTATTGGCGGGATGACGGGTCGACGGACGGTACGCGCAAAGTGATGCGCGATTTCCTCAAGCGCATCGGGCCGGAGCGTTCGGTGGTGCTGGAGGAGAATATGCGGGTCGGTGCGACTGAGAGCTATATGCGCCTGCTGCGACGCGCCTATGCCGACGGCAACCCGGTCCTCGCCTTCGCCGATCAGGACGACGTGTGGCTGCCGGAGAAGCTGTCGAGAGGCATCTCCGCCTTGACCGCCGTGCCGGACGAGACCCCCGCGCTCTATTTCGCGCGACAGGTGCTGGTGGACGCGCGTTTGCGGCATATCGCGCTGTCGCCGCGGGTGCGTCGACCGCCGGGGTTTCCGACCTGCCTGACGCAGAACCTCGCGACCGGCTGCACGGTGCTGATGAACCGGGAGGCAATGGCGCTGCTGGCCGAACGGCCGGCGCCGTCGGCGGGGCTGCACGACTGGTGGAGCTATATCGTCGTGGCCGCCCATGGCGGGCGGCTGATCGCCGACAATGAGCCGACGGTGCTTTACCGGCAGCACGACTCGAACACCGTCGGTGCCCCGCGCAGCCTGTCGCGGCGGGCGATCGCGGCGCTGCGGCGGGGGCCGGAGCCGTTCATGCGGCTGCTGCGCGGGTATGCTCGGGCGCTTGGCGAGCAGGTGGCCGAACTTCCGGCGGGTACGCGCGAATCGTTGACGCGTATCCAATGGGGGCTGGAGGGCGGGGTCGGGCGGCGGTTGAACGTGCTGCGCATGCCCGGGTTCCGGCGGCAGACCTGGTTGGAGACGCTGCTTTTTCGGCTGTGGTTCCTGCTGAAATAGGTTTCGAGTGTTGCGGGGGGGCGGGCACCATGCTATTGCGCCGGCCCGCGCCCGATGGGGGATAGTTTAGCGGTAAAACTCCCGGCTCTGACCCGGGCATCCTTGGTTCGAATCCAGGTCCCCCAGCCACGCAGTACGGCCAAAAATGCCGCGATCAGTCGTTGTGAGACGATCCCGGGCCGGCTGCGGCCGGTGCAATCACGGGGACACCGGAATATTTCGGACGGCCAGCGCTACCCCGTCCAACGGGCACCAGCGACGCGGTCCATCAGGCCCGCCGGCGTGGTGGACAGATGCGTCAAGGTTCGTTCGGCATGTGCCATCCGCCAGGACAGCATGTGTTGCGCGGCCTCGGCCAGCAGGCTGGTGTAGGCGGGATCGGCGGCGACGTTGCGGAATTCGCCGGCGTCGCGGCGGCGGTCGTAGAGGATGGGCGGCAGATCGGCGAAATGCACGTATTTCCAATCCGCCGTCCGGGTCACGCAGAGCGACGCACGATCGAGGTCCAGGCCGAAAGGAGGCGGTTCAGCGCGGGGCCAGCCGCCGCGCAGGTCGAACTCGAAATGGGCGGCATCGCGCCAGTTGCCCGGTGTATCCCCCGCCAGCCAGGGGCGGAGCGAGACGCCGTCGCGTGCTCGGGGCAACGGCAGACCCAGCCATTCCAGGATGGTGGGCATGATGTCGATGGATTCCGTGAGGGCATCGACGATGCGGCCGCGCGACGCATCGGCGGCACGGTCGGGATCGAAGACGATCAGCGGCACGTTGTAGCTCTGGTCGAACCATCCGAGCTTGCCCAACAAATGATGGTCTCCGAGCTGCTCGGCGTGATCGGAGGTGAAGACGATCAGCGTGTCGTCCATCTGGCCGGAGCGGCGCAGGGCCTCCAGGACAGTGCCGAGTTGGTGATCGACTTCGGCGATCATCCCGTAATAGGCGCGGCGGGTCAGGACGATCTCGCGGTCGGACAAGGGGGCGACGATGCCGTCCGCGCCCTCGAAATACGACGATCGTTTCTGGGTTGCGTAAAAATGTTTCAGCAGCGGGTGTTGCGCGGCGGCTTCTTCGAGGGGGCCGCGCAGGGCGGGCGGAATGGCGGCTTCGTGCACCGCTTCATGCCACGGGGCGGGCGCGGCGAAGGGCGGGTGTGGGCGGTAGAAGCCGAGGTGGAGCAGCCATGGCCGGTTGGGTCGGGTCGAACGGATAAACTCGACCGCGTGGGTTGCCGACCAGGCGGTGTCGGACAGCGCGGCGGGAATGCGGCTAGGGGCTGCGGTAGGGCCGCACGCACCCTCGGCCGGGTGCCACAGGGTCATGGGATCGTCAGGAACGGTGAAACCTTTGCTGGCGACCCAGGCAAAGTAGTTGCGATGCTCGACCTCATCGAAATGGGCGATCAGGCGCCAGCCGGCCATGGGGTCGCCGCCCTCGACGAATGCGGGATCGTTGGGGCCGACAACGCGCGGGTCGGGGATCGTGGTGGTATAGCCGATCAAAGCGGGGTCGATGCCCGCGCGTTTGACCTCGCGGACCAAGGTCGGGTGACGGCTGTCGAGCGGCACCCCATTCGCGACCACCCGGTGGTTCATCATATAGAGGCCGGTCAGCAGGGAGGCTCGCGCGGGGCCGCAGGGTGCGCCCTGGCAGAAGTGGTTGCGGAAGGTGACACCGCGCCGGGCCAGGCTGTTCAGGTTGGGCGTGAGGGCGGAGGGGTGGCCGAGAATGCCGAGACTGTCGCCGCGCCATTGGTCGGCGACAATCAGGAGGACATTGCGAGCTTTGGGCATCGGGGTTCCTCCGCCGATCGCTGGGTTGGGCGGTAAATGGGGCGGCGCGATGTCGATACGGGCGGATCGGAATCGATATCCTCGCCGCACACCCTTACCGAAACACGAACTCCCGATACCCGCCCTTTGCCACCTCATCCGTCGTGCGCCGGAAGTGGACGCCGTTGCCGTTGTAGCCGAGCACGCGGCGGACCTGACGGCCTTCGACGTTGCGGTTGACGCCGGTTTGCCAACTGTCGACCTTCGACGACAGCAGCGGTTCGGCGGCCTTGATGACGGTCTGGGTCCACTCGTCCACCTTGTCCGGCCGGGTTTCGACATGGGTCAGGCCATGGTCGAGCATGTGACGGAGAAGCCCGGTCTGGAACTGCACGGTATGCTCGATCGCCTGGGGAATGTTGCCGCGCGCGGTGTGTGGACCCAGCACCATGAGCATGTTGGGGAAGCCCTCAGTGAGCATACCGAGGTAGGTGCGCGGCCCGTCCTGTTCCCAGGCTTCGCGTAGTCGAACACCGTTCTTGCCGCGAATATCCATACGGTCGAAGGCGCCGGTGACGCCGTCGAAGCCCGTGGCATAGATCAGGATGTCGAATTCGCGTTCCTTGGCGCTGGTTTTCACGCCATTGGGCGTGATGCACTCGATCGTCTCGTCGTTGATGACATCGACGAGTTCGACGTTGTCGCGATTGTAGGTCTCAAAATATCCGCTTTCGAGCGGCACGCGGCGGGCCCCGAAGCCGTGGTCCTTTGGGATCAGCTTTTCGGCGATGACGGGATCCTTCACGCGCTGGCGGATTTTCCGGGCGATGAAGTCGCTGATCAGGGCATTGGCTTTTTCGTCGACCAGAATGTCGCGGAAATTGCCCATCCAGATTCCGAAGCCGGGCTCGGCGTAGAGCTTTTCCCAGAAGGCTTCCCGTTCTTCCGGCGATACGTCGACTGCTTTGCGGCGGTCGGCCTCATGGATGAACCAGCTGGGGGTCTGGGCGCAGTGGGCGTAGATTTCGTCGTAGCGGGATTTGATCGCGTCCATTTCCGCCTTGGAAATTTTGGCGTTGTGCAGGGGCGCTGCCCAGTTGGGGCGGCGCTGGAAAACGGTGAGGTGAGCCGCCTGTTTGGCGATTTCCGGGATGGCCTGGATGGCGGTGGCGCCGGTGCCGATCACGCCGACACGCTTGCCGGTGAAATCGACGGGCGTGTGGGGCCAGCGGGCGGGGTGATAGGCCGGGCCCTTGAAGCTGTCACGCCCAGGGATGGCGGGCAAGGTATGGGCGGAGAGGATGCCGATCGCAGTCATCAGGAAGCGCGATTTGGTCTGCTGGCCGTCGTCCAGCGTCACCGTCCAGAGATCGGCGGCATCGTCCCAATGGGCGGATTTCACCGTGCTGCGGAACTGGATATCGCGGCGCAGGTCGAACTTATCGGCGACGTAGTTAAGATATTCGAGCGTGTCGGGCTGCGGCGAGAAATGCTCCTTCCAGTCCCATTCCTGCATGAGTTCCTTGGAGAAGGAGTAGCCGTAGGTCCAGCTTTCCGAATCGAAACGGGCGCCGGGATAGCGGTTCCAGTACCAGGTGCCGCCCACGCCGGTGCCGGTTTCGAAAACCTTGGCGGTCAGGCCGAGTTCGCGCAGGCGGTAGAGCATGAACATGCCGGAGATTCCGGCGCCGACGATCACCGCGTCGTAGTCGCCGGCATGGCCGGTTTTCGGTCGAGTGGCGAGCATCGTCGTATCGTTCATGGCTTCGGTCCCATTGCGCGGCGCCAAACGGATCGGTCGCGTTGGCTACTGGTGGGTATTTCAGCGCGTTTGGCCAGGGTTCGCAATCCCCGCCGTTCGACGCCCATATGGCCAACCGCATCCGGATATGGAACTGTGTGGATACCCGGCGGGGACTGCAACCGGTCCCGCTTTCGTTTCGTCGCATAGGAAACACCGCACAGGTACAACTGGCTTGGCCAAGGACACCGCATCCTGTGACACGCCCCCGCGTGGTGGCCCGGACTGGGACGATTTGGTGCGCAGACTCCATGCATGCGGGTTCGACGCACATGCCTATCTTGCCCGCAACCAGGATTTGCAAAGGACCTTGCCTGATGCGTCGGCCGCGCTGGCGCATTTTCTGGAGCATGGATATGGCGAAGAGCGCGATATAGTGTGCGCGGCACTTCCCAGCGGCATGAACGACTTGGCGGCGGGGGCGGATCGCACCGGGGACCACGCCATCCGTCTGTTCCGAACGATCTTTATCGCACAAATGAAGAACCCGGAGACCGAAGGCCGGCTATGGCGAGGTGTAGGATCGGAATTTTTCGCCGCCGCCGCCGGGCTCGGCGGTTTGCCTTATTTTGTGATCGGCGACAGTCACGCCAATCACTATTTCCGGCCGGTATGGGCCGGCGCGCAGTGGTTCATGCCGTTGGTGCTGGTATGCCACGGCGCTTCCGCCCATGGTCTCGCGCGCCAGGACAATGGCCAGACCTATGGGGAAAAGGTGTTACGATGGGCGCGAGGGCCGGCCCAGGAAACCGATGCCCCGGTGTTCCTGAAATTCGGCGGCATAGACGCCGAATTTCGGTGGATACGACAACGCCTTGAACGCAACGTCAGCGCTTTTTCGCGGGCTGAATTCGAACGTCACGCCAAAGCGTCCGTCGCACGATACGCGGACTTTCTGGCGCGGCTGCAACACGAAATTCCGCGCTCACGACTGCTCGTATGTTCGGTCTTTCCGTCCGTCCTGCCGGACAATGACTGGATCGCGGGATTCGTCCGCGCCCATCGGGTTGGCCCGGAACCGGACCGCGCTTTGGCGGAACGGTTACAGCAAATGGAAATCCCCGGTCTGCGGGTTCGGACGGCCCTGCGGGCGCAATACAATGAATACCTGCGAGAGATGTGCGCCGGCCACGGATTGACCTATGTCGACGACTTCACGCCATGCCTGTCATCCGATCCCATGGTCGATCGCGGAGTCCAGGCGCATCAGGATCACCACCTCGATAGGGGGGCGATCGAAGATGGAATCGTCGATATCATCCGTGCCCATGTGCGGATTGCCGAGAGCATGACAGGGCCAAATTGACCCCATCATGCGCTATGATTTTTTGTTTAATACTACCCCTCGCAACGCCTGACCCATCGGCTGGGCCCCCGAGTCATGCCTGCGAATGCCGGTATCCACGTCTTCGACAGTCTCGGCCTCACCAGACGTGGATACCGGCATTCGCCGGCATGACGATGTGAAGCGAGCCATGAGTCAAAGGTTCCGAGGGTTGGTATAAACTGTCAGTTCGAACCGGTCCCAGCCCTTGCTGCCGGGACCGGTCCATTTCAGTTCCGGTCGTCCGGTCAGCAGGTCCTTCGCGGCTGGCGCGGTTTCGAAGCTCAACAGCAGGGGCTCCGGCTGCTTGGCAAACCGCCAGGACGGAACCGAGGGAACCGCCACGTCCTTGTTTTGCTCGAAATAGCGCACCAGCGCGTCACGGTTCGCATCCGGTGCCCGCAGAATAACCGTGTCACCGCCCAGCCCCGGAAACCCTCCGCCACCGTCGGCGCGATAGTTGTTCGTGACGACAACGAACTCCCGCTTCGGGTCGATCGGCTTGCCTTCGAACCGGACGTCGCCGATCCGGTGGCTGTCGGCATTGACAAGCTTCCCACCCTCATACCGGTTGGGCCGCGTGATATCGATCTCCCAGGTCAGGCCGGAAATCGTGTCGAAATTATACCCCGGTGCTTTCGGGTCGATCAGCGGCTGCGCCGTCCGAATCGCCGGATCGACCTTCAGGAACACGTTGGCGGATCGTTCCAGCCACTCCACGATGCCGGCACCGGTCAGGCGCACCGCGGCCAGGGTGTTGGGGAAGATGTAAATGTCGGCGACGTCGCGCAGCGCCACCGGGCCGGCGGGAATATCGGTATAGTTGTCCGGCGCCAGCCCGCCAGATTTGAACGGCGCGGCCGCGGAAAGGATTGGCAGGCCAGCATGTTGCGTCCCTGCCAACAGCGGCCGCGTGTATTCGATTTGCGCGCGGTTGATCAGATCCATGACCGCGTTGTCGCCGACCAGCGCCAGATAACTGGTCAGCCGTCCGGAAATACGCCCCACCGGACGCCCGACCCAGGCCCGCGTGCCCTCGTGTTCGGTTGCCACCGCCGCCTCGATCCTGGTGTCGGACTGGGCGAGCGACACCACGGTCGCGCCGTCCCGCCGGTAGATCGGCTGTGCTTCCACCTTGAAGTCGGCGATCTTCCAGGCCTTGCCAGCCTGTTCCAGAACCAAATCTATTTTACCCAGATGGCTGCCCCAGTAACCCGGCATCACCGCGGGGATACCGGACAAGGTGCCGCGCACGGCGTCGACACCGTCCAAACCCGCGTAGTCCGGACTGGGGAACACGCGATGGGAGTGGCCGGTGAAGATCACGTCGATGCCCGGCACTTTCGCCAGGTACAGCGCCGCGTTCTCGGCCCCGACCGTCCGCGGCGCGGCGCTGATTCCAGCGTGGCACAAGGCCACCAAAACGTCGCAACGTTTGCGCAACGCGGGGACGAAACGTTCGGCAGCCTCGACGATGTCGTCGGTGGTGACATGGCCCGTCAGCTTGGTCTTGTCCCAGATCATGATCTGCGGCGGCACGAAACCGATGACGCCTACGTGCAGCCTATGGCTGGTTCCGTCCTCGGCGTGGACGGTTCGGGTCAGCACCGTGGTGGGCGGAACGAAGCTCTGCCCGCCTACACGTTTGAGATTGGCGCAAACGAAGGGAAACGGCGTGCGCTGCAGCGATTGCTCCAGGAACGGCAGACCGAAGTTGAACTCGTGATTGCCCAGGGTGGCGGCGTCGTAACCCAACGTCCCCATCGCCTTCAGGAACGGGTGGGCCGCGCCGGGCGGCAACCCGCCGGGCCGTGCGATGTAGTCGCCGAGCGGAGAGCCCTGGATAATGTCTCCGTTATCGAAAAGCATGGAATTCGCTGCCTCGCGGCGGGCGATTCCAATCAGCGAGGCGACCTTCGACAGGCCCACCGTGGGGTCGGTCCGGTCATGATAGTAGTCGAAATCCCGCGCATACATGTGCAGGTCCGAGGTTTCCAGCAGCCGCAACCGGACTCGTCCGGCCGCCGCCGCGGGGCGCGCCGCCATTGTTGCGGTCAACCCTAAGGCGACCGCATGCCGGCGCCCGACGATCATGGCGCGATGGTCGTTTGCAGCAACAGGCTCTTGACCCCTTCGATCAGATGGTCGGCGGCGCGGTGCAGGACGTTATGTCCGAGCAGACCGAAGAGCGCGGTGCCGATGCCGATGGCGGTGGCGAGAAGGGCGGTGGCGATGCCTCGGCTGACGGCCGCGGGGTCGGAGATACCGCCGGATGACAAGGCACTGAAGGTTTCCATGATCCCCAGGATCGTGCCCAGCAGCCCCAGCAAGGGGGCTGCTGTCACAACGGTATCGAGGATCCACAGGCGGGCCTGAACCCGCCCGTCGACATCCAGGAACAGCGCCGCCGAGACATCCTCCGCTCGGTTGCGCGTCATGTGTTCCTTTTGTTGTTGGGTGACGAATTCCCTGATCGCCCGACCGATCGGATTGGTCGTCGGGAGTTCGAGGGCGGCCTCCGCTCCACCGGAACGGATCGCTTGCGCGATCCGCCGCCGGCAGAGGGTAAACCACAGGTACATGATCCCCCGCTCCAGGATGACAAACGTTGCCAACACCAAGCAGGCGTAAAGCAGGTTGAAGCTGGCGTCGGGCAGCCAGGCGCGGTCGATCGTCATGGTCAGAACGCCGAGCTGAGGGTGATCAGGAAGGCGGCGGGCTGCGCGGCATAGTAGGTCGGGGCGGAGGCCGCCGCGATCGTCGTGCCGTTCACGCCCCTGGTCGCCACCGCGTTGGTCTGCGGACCGGCGATACCCGAGAGGTACTTGTTGTTGAACATGTTGAAGATGTTCAACTGGATTTTCGGCGCCTTCAGCCCGCCGAATTCCGGCAGATGATAACCGATCGTCATGTCCGCGGTGAAGTAGCCGGGGATCTTCTGGTCGTTCATGAAGGTCGCGTATTGCGAACCGACATATTTGGCGTCGAAGTTGCCGAAGAACTGACCGTCGTCGTAGTCGAGACCGAACGCCGCCTGGACCTGCGGGGTGCGGACAGCCTGCTTGCCGCGCGTCGG
The DNA here is from genome assembly GCA_903877125.1 of uncultured Acetobacteraceae bacterium. Taxonomy (GTDB): domain Bacteria; phylum Pseudomonadota; class Alphaproteobacteria; order Acetobacterales; family Acetobacteraceae; genus Rhodopila. The sequence continues at coordinate 12,568 of CAIRCM010000154.1, forward strand.
CAGGAAGTCATTGCCGACCCGGTAGTTGTCGGTCAGTTCGCTGTTCATGAATTCAGCCGACACGTACGGGCGGAAATGGTGGATCGGATGCAAGCCGGCTTCCAGGTCCACACCGTAGCTGCGTTGACCGCCGACGTTGATGTTGCTGGAGATCAGGCTGCCCGAGGCGTCCGGAGTGGTCGTCGAAACCAGACGGTTCTGGAAGCTCGTGTAGAACGCGACGACCGAGGTATCGATCAGGCTGTTCTGGAACCGGTGACCGAGTTCCCAGGTGACCGAGGTCTCGGCTTTCTGGTTGGTGTTGTTCGTATTCGTGACCGCACCGGTGCTCGTGCTGAAGCTGTCGAACAGGGTGTAGTTCTGCGGTGTGCGGAAGTTCGTCGCGACGCTCGCGAAAATCGTGTTCGCGTCGTTCGGCTTGAAGCGAATGGCCGCGGTCGGCAGCGTTTGGCTGTCGTTCAGGCTGACATTGGGGTTGGTGCCGAGAATGCTGTTAGTGCCCTGGCGGCGGACCCAGGCCTGCTTGATACCAACGTCGATGAACAGGTGATCGTTCATCAGGCTGATGGTGTCGCCAAAGAACAAGACGTTGTTGGTGGTGATCGTCAGCTGGCTGCGCTTCTGCATCAGCTGGCCGTTCGGCAGAACCAGAAGGCCGGTATCGCCCCATACGTTGTTCGGGACGTCGGACGCGCTCAGCGGGCTGAACGGACCGGTCTGCTGATGGTGCGCCCATTCGAACCAGTATCCGGCGATGAGCTTATGATTTTCCCAGGTGTAGGTCAGCTTGTTGATGATACCGGGGCGGTAGGTTTCGGTGATCGAGGGGGTATAGAACGCGATCGTCTGGCCGCCGTTGATCACGAACCTGTTGGTAGCGCCGGGTCCGGCATACAGAACGCCGTTGGTCGCCGTCGTGGTGCCACCGCCGTTGCCGTAGCCGTACCAGAAATACGGGGTGACGTCATACGTCAGATTGTGCCCGAGGTTAAAAGTGGACGGCGCGCTCAGGATCAGGTTGCGGAACGGATTGACCTGGACCTGATAATAGGAGCTGTCGGTCGGGGAAGCCGGGACCGCATTGTAGTTCGTGCCGTAGATGCCGGCCTGCTGGAACTGCGCCAGGGTCGGGTTCCGGTAGAAATTGTTGACCGCGTCGTTGAACAGGAACGAGAAGCTGACCCGGTTGCCCTGCCCGAACTCGCTGACCAGCTTGCCTTCGAAGTTGTCGCGGTTGTCGCCGCCCGGGCCGCGCCAGTGGTTGTCCTGGTAGTGCGAATAGGACAGGAACGCACGCAGGTTCATGCCGGGAATGTCGCCGGTGTCGACACGCACGAAGGTGCGGTAGGTCGCGTTGTTGCCAACCGAGAAATCGATCAGCCCGCCGAACTTGTGCTCCGGATCGCGCATATACAGGTTGACCATGCCGCCGACCGCTTCGATGTGCGGGCTGTCCAGGTCGGCCGAACCATGTGTCAGCGTCACCATCTGGAGGTTTTCGGCGTCGATGTATTCCTGCGGATACAAGGCGTAGTTGCCGGAATCGTTCACCGGCGCGCCTTCGATTGTCAGCCCGACTTGGTCGCTGTTCAGGCCGCGGATCGTGATGTTGCCGCCGTTTAGGCCGTTGGCGTCCGTGCTTTGCTGGTTCACGCCCGGCAGCATGCGGAGCAGCTGATAGGGGTTGGACGTCGGGGACTGCTTGTCGATGAAGTCACGGGTCACCGTCGAACGCGACTTCGGCGCATCCTCCTCGACGATCAGGCCGCCACCGGCGTCGTTCAGGTTAAGGCCGTCGGCTCGGATGCCGCCGGAGCGGACATGGCCGATATCGGTCGGCTGGGAGTCGCCCAGGCCGGTGCGGGTTTGGGTGGCATCGGCCGGTGCCGGAGCAGTCGGAGCCGGAGCAGTCGGTGCCGGCGCGGTTTGCGCGACGGCGAAGCCCGATAGCGTGCTCGACGCGAGCAGCATCGCCAAAAATGTACGGGTCGGCATGAGATGATATCCCCTCTGTTTCAGTTCGGGTTGAGCTCGACAGTGACGGTGAACCGATGCTCCGCCTCACCGGCCCAGGCATTGGGTGGAATGGCCGGGTAGCCACCGCCCCGGACGATCGACAGCGCGTGCTGATCGAGCACCTGGAAGCCGGAAGCCTTGTTCAGCGCGACGTCGCGAACGGCGCCGTTGCGGCTGAGGGTGAAGCGAACTTCGACCGACCCCGACGGGCGCATCTGCCGCGCCTCCTTGGAGGTCGGATAATGCGTGATGCTCTTGATGTATGCGCGCAATTGACCGGTGAACGCGGCTTCGGTGCTGGCGGACGCGGATGCAGCGGGCGCGGCGGTGTGTGTCGGCGTCGCCGGCGCGGTGCTTGGCACTGCCACCGGTGCCACCGGCCGCTGCGGCACCTGGGGCGGCGCCGGACGGGGCGGCGTAACCACAGGCGGCGGTTTCACCACCGGCTTCGGGGCTGGCGTTGGCGGCGGGGGAGGCGGCGGCGGATCAATCGGCGGCGGTGCGTCCGGCGGCGGGGGCGGGTCCGGCGGAGGCGGTGGAGGCTCCGGCGGTTGCGGGTCGGGCGGCGGCGGTTCGGGCGGCGGCGGCGCGTTCGCCGGCGGCTCCGGTTGCGCTTGGGCCGGTTGCTCGGGCGGTGGCGCCTCGGCGGGTGCGTCTTCCAGCGCGATCGTCACCTGCGGGGGCATCTCAGGCGGTGGTGGCGGAAACGTAAGGTCCGCCTTGGTCGTGGCGAGCACGATCAGGCCAGCGGTGAGGCCGATGGCCAATACCGTGGGCAGGTTTTCGCGCCACTCGAAGGCAGGATTCGGGGAACCGGCCATTTACTTCGGTTTTGCGACAATCGCCGAACTGGTCACGCCGGCGGCCTTCATCGCATCAAGCACGTCGACCAGGTGTTGCAGCGACGCCTCCTCGTCCCCGGCGATCGCCACCACGAGGGTTTGATTGGCTGCTTTGGCCTGGGCTTCCGCGTCGCGCAGGCGATCGGCGAGCGCTGCGAGATCGACCGCGACCCCATCGACGAACACCGCGCCGTCCTTACTGATCGACAGCATGACCTTCTTGCGGTCCGGCAGGTTTTCGGTCCGGGCCGACGATGGCGGCGTGATGCGCAGACCGAGCGAGGGGAGGACGTTGATACTGATCAGCACGAAGAACACGAGCAGGAACATCATCACGTCGATCATCGGAATGATCTCGATTCGTGCCTGTCTTTTTCGGCGTTCCGGCCAGTTTCGCATGCTCTTCTCCGGTTCGGGCGATCATCCCGGACCGTTCCCTCGCAACGGTTCTTTACGAAGGGTCGCGCGGCGCGCAAAGCGAAAGGTTCCTTACGATCCAATTGCGCCAATATTAAATAATTTGCTGGATAACGCGATTCATGGAAGCACAACGAAAATGACACAATTATTCCACAAACCGGCGGACTTGCGAGTCAATCGGCAGATGCCGTGGGTAGTTGAATGGTCCGGAGAAAAGAGTAAATAATTTGGCGAATATGTTACAAGAGTCTTAAATTACGCGGGTGATGACGCTTCGACGGCATCGATGCCACACCGACAGCAGGCTCCCATACCGGCCCAGTCAATATTTGTTCTGATACCCGCATTGTTTTCGAATGCCATGATCGAAACACAATCCTGGCATGTGTCTATCGCCATCACTGCCGGCGGCAAGGTATAAAGCCCTTTCAAACGATTCACCCCGCGTGAAAATTCCCGAGTAGCCATCTTGACTCGCCGCAAGCCGGAAATTTTCATCTTTTTGCAATTCAACCGCAACACATGTTCCGACCCCAGTTGCTAGAGGCGCGCCGAACAACACGACCCCCGTGTTCCGATTGAAAAAGGCCGCCTCCATGACACCGATACAATATCGCTCCAGGCGCGCATCGCTGTGCGTTACCACGTCCACGCTCGCGTTGATGTTGGCGTCCAGTGCCGCGTTCGCGCAGTCCACCGATATCGGCTCGGTCGACGTCAAGGCCGGAACCGGCCTGCCCATATCCGCCCCCAACGCCGTCGGCAGCCTGGCACCCGCCGGCTCCGCCCCAGCGCTCGCCCCCGCGCAGGGCTCACTGAACGCCTTCCAGCCCGGCTCGATCGTCAGCGACAAGGTGATCCGCGACATCATCCCGGCATCGTCGGACTATAACGAGACCGCGAAATACACGCCCAGCTTCTACTCCAACAACACGAACGGCCTGCTGGGCGATTCCAAGAGCGGCTGGCGCGGCTTTCAGGACGGTCAGTTCAACATCACCTTCGATGGCATCCCCTTCGGCGACGCCAACGATCCGACACACCATTCGGCGGCATATTTCCCGTCGGCGTTCCTGGGCAGCGTCGTCGTCGATCGCGGCCCCGGCGCGGCATCGCAGGTCGGATACGCCACCTTCGGCGGCACGCTGGCGCTGAATTCCGTTCCGCTCAGCGATACCTTCAGCGGTACGGTCGGCAGCGCCTTCGGCAGCTACGGCACGATGCAGAACAGCCTCGCGATCCAGACCGGGCTCATCGGCAACAGCGGCTGGCGTGGCCTGTTCATCTACTCCCACGCCAACACCGCCGGTGCGCTGACGCTCGGCGCCGTCAACCAGGATCAGTGGCTGATCAAAGCCGACAAGCAGTTCCGCGACTTCCGCCTGACCCTGTTCAGCACCTATGGACAGGAACAGTACAACAACACCGCGTCCCCCACCTGGGCGCAGATCCAGCTGTACGGCAAGCGCTACGCGGGCTTGAACAACAACCCCTACAGCCAGCAGAACGTCGACTATAACAACTCGCAAAAAGCGACGGATATGGAATATATCAAGCTTGAGGGCGACGCCCTCGGCTTGCACCTCGACAACACGATATATACCTATTCGTATTGGTATCCGCAGTATCAGAACAACGGCACCGATCAGACGAAGGAAGGCACCGCGGGCCAGGCCAGCTCGCCCTTCACCGTGTCGGTCCCCAACGGCCCGCTGGGTCTGACCAAATCGACCGTCACGATCCCCGGTATCAACAAGGGCGATATCATCGGCTACATCAAGTACAACAACTATCGCGCCTACGGCGATATCCTGAAGGTGTCGAAAGATATCGACGCCGGCATCGCCAGCGGCACGTTGCGCGGCGGCGTCTGGGTCGAAGCCGTTGAAAACGGCCGCTTCCAGCTTTACATCGACTACTCCACCTACCGCACCTTCACCTCGCTGGGTGCCGCCCCGTCAGCGGCCTACAAGCTGGATCTGACGTCTCGTATCGTCAACGTGCAGCCGTTCATCGAGTATGAATGGCGCCCGATGGAAAATCTGACGATCACGCCGGGCTTCAAATACGAATCCTTCACCCGCAATCACAACGCCCTGGTTAACCAGACCACGCTCGCGCAGGCCAACTTCTCCAACAGCTACACCGCCGCGCTGCCGTTCCTCTCGGTGAAATACAAGGTCACACCGGAAATCACCGCCTACGCCCAAGCCTCCAAGGGCTTCCTGGCCCCAACCGTGTCGGCCTATTACGTGTTCAATCCGTCCGGCAACAGCATCCAGCCGCAGAGCACGACAAACTTCCAGGCCGGCGCGATCTACAAGTCTAACAGGATCACCGCGGACTTCGATATCTATCAGATCACCGCGACCAACTTCCCGATCACCACGACCTACGCCGACGGCTCCACGATCTATACCAATGGCGGCACCGCCCGCTATCAGGGCATCGAGTTCGAAGGCAGCTACAACATCATGAATGGCCTGTCCCTCTACGGCAGCGCCGCTCTGATGGACTCGAAATTCATCTCCGGTCCGAACAACGGCATGCGCATCGGTGACGCCCCCGGCTACACCGCCGTGATCGGTGCGATCTACGACGACGGCCAGTTCTTCGGCTCCGTCCTGCAGAAGTTCACCGGCGACTATTACGGGTCCAGCGGCCAGGTGCTGGGTAGCTCCACCACCAACGCCAATCTGAACCACGTCGGAGCCTACAACACGCTCGACCTCGTCGTCGGCGTCCGTTCCTCCTTCGTGCATGATTTCGGTGTCGGCAAGACCTTCACCGCCAAACTCGGCGTCTACAACGTGTTCAACCATCAGAACATCACCGAGATCGCCGGCAGCCCGTCGGGCCTGACCAGCATCAACAACTCCACCCTGACCTACCAGTTCCTTCCGGGTCGCACGGTCATGGCAAGCGTCGCCATCGGCTTCTAAGCCCAAAATCGGCCAGGTCGGTCAAATGCCCCGAAGGGAGGTTCGCTTTCAGGCGAACCTCCTTTCTCCTTTATCGGCGGAATGCCTAAAGGGCCTTGAATGAATAACGTTACAATTTCTCCTCTTGAACTCTTCGCGCTCGCCGGAATAGTCGGCAAATCGGTGATCGTCATACTGCTCCTGGCCGCAACCTGGTGCTGGGTTCTGATCATCGAGGGCGTCGTCGGCGCCATCCGCCTGAACGGGGCGGTGCGCCGCTGGCGGAGAAACGAAACCCCACCGCAACTCGCCACCATCGTCGGCGCGGGTGAGGCAGCATCGTCCCAAATCGTGCACGGCGAAAGCGTCGGAGACATGCGCCAACGCGTGATCGACGCGATGAACCGCCGCGCCCGCGTTGTCATCGCCAACGCCGAAGGCGGGCTGGCGAACCTCGCGGTGATATCCTCCGTCGCCCCATTTGTCGGTCTGTTCGGGACCGTCTGGGGCATCATGTCCAGCTTCACCGCGATTGCCTCGGCCAAGGACACCTCCCTCGCCGTGGTCGCCCCCGGGATCGCCGAAGCACTGGCCACCACCGCCATCGGCCTGTTCACCGCCATTCCCGCCTCCATCGGCTACACACGGCTCGGCAGCGCCTTCGGTGCCATCGCGATCGAATTGTCCGGCCTGATCGAAGAGGCGGCACTGACCCAAACTGTTCAACACATCGAACAGCACATCGGCGAGGAGAATACCTGATGGCGTTCGGCAACGGCCCGTTGGGCGGACCCGGCCAGCATCGCCCGCTGGCCGATATCAACGTCACCCCCTTGGTCGACGTCATGCTGGTGCTGCTGATCGTCTTCATGATCACCGCACCCATCCTCGCGACGGGTTTGAAAGTCGATCTGCCGCAGGCCAAGGCGTCCCAGACCGTCAATCCGAAGGATCCCGTGGTCGTCTCGGTGACCAGCGACGGCAAGGTCGCGGTCGGCACCGAGACGATGGAACCTGACGCACTGATCCCGGCACTGCTGAAGCTGACCGGCGGCGATACCGCACGCGTGATTCAGGTGCGCGCCGACAAGGCCGCCCAGTACGGCGCCATAGTCGGCGTACTGGATCAACTCGCGAGCAACGGCATGGTGCATGTGGCTCTGATATCCAACGCCAAACCGGCCGAAGCCCAGACGCCGGCCGCACCGCCAACGCGGCAATGAACCCAGCCTCCCCGGACGATACCGGGCGGTACAGCTTCCGCCCGCTCTGGCTTCGCCCGGTCGCACTGACGATCGCCGCGGCGCTGCAGGTCGGCGCCATCGCCGCGATGACAATTCCCAAGCCCGTCCTCCCCGCGACCGAGGATTCGATCGAACTCGTCATCGCGCAGGGTGCACCCGAACCGGAGCCCGCCCCGGAACCTCCCAAGCCCGAACCGCCGCCACCGCCGCCGGAGCCGCCACCGCCACCGCCCGATCTGCCGCCTCCCCCACCGCCGGACGCGCCGCCCCCCGATCTGCCGCCACCGCCGCCGGATACCGCGGACGTGCCGCCACTCGAACCGCCGAAGGTGGAGGTCAAGGAGGCCCCGGCGATCCCGATCAAACCGAAGCCCAAGCCGCCGCCGCCCAAGGCGCGCCCGCCCGACCCCGAGACCCCGCCACCGGCGGCCAAAGCCCCTGGCCAACCGGAAGCCGACGCGGATCGCACGCGGGCGCAGCAGACCTATGCGTCCAAGCTGCTGGCCGAGATCCGCCGTCACAAGCCCGTTGTCACCGCGACCGGTTCGGTTGTTGTGTCGTTCTCGGTGCTTGCCAATGGCGCAATGGGACCGGTTTCGGTCGTGCGGTCCTCGGGCAAGGACGAGTTGGACAATGCCGCGCTCCAGATGGTTCGGGCGGCGCAAGCCGAACCGCCGCCCGAGGGGCATTTCGGGGGAACGACAACGATCAACTTCGTGGATAGATAACCCGTCGCGGACTTGGCACACTGCTCCAGTCCAAGGAGGGTTACATGCGCAGCAACACCATCGACGTCCAACCCGTCAACGCCGCGGTGGGCGTGGAAATCGCCGGCCTCGATCTGTCAGAACCGCTGACCCCGCCGGCGCTCGCGACCGTCAAATCCGCGCTCGCCGAGCACGGCGTGGTGTTTTTTCGCGATCAGGCGTTGACCGAGAACCAGCATATCGCGCTGGCCCGCCAGTTCGGCGACATCAACGTCAACCGCTTCTTCAGCCATGCCGAGGGCTACCCCGAGATCGCCCTGGTCGTGAAGGAACCGCATCAGACCCGTAACATCGGCGGCGGCTGGCACACCGACCATTCCTACGACCATGTCCCCGCCCTCGGGTCCATGCTCTACGCTCGGGAAATCCCGCCGCTGGGCGGCGACACGTTGTTCGCCAGCATGTACGCTGCCTACGACGCCCTGTCGGACGGTCTGAAACAGACGCTGGAGGGCTTGCGTGGCGTCCACTCCTCCCGCCATGTGTTCGGCGTGAAGCGCGGCGATCTGGAGGGACGGATCGGCAACTACGAGGCCGCGACCCAAGATGCGACTCATCCAGTGGTGATCGTCCACCCCGAAAGCGGCAAGAAGGCGCTGTACGTGAACCCAGGGTTCACGATCGGCTTCGATGGCTGGACCGCGGATGAATCCCGGCCCCTGCTCGAATATCTCTACAAACACGCGGCGCGGCCGGAATTCACCTACCGCTTCCAATGGCGCGCGGGATCGCTGGCCTTTTGGGACAACCGGTCGACCTGGCATTACGCGCTGAACGATTATCAGGGCGAGCGCCGGTTGCTCCACCGGATCATGATCGAGGGCTGCGCGCTGGGCTAACCTGCACGCGCGCGGAATCCGGTTGCCGCGCGCTTGCGACGGCTTCATCCTGCGCGCATGACGAAGCACCGTATCGGCATTGACCTCGGCGGCACCAAGATCGAGATCGCGATGCTGGCCCCCGATGGCTCCGAGGCGATGCGTCATCGCATCCCGACCCCGCGCGGCTACCAAGAGACGTTGGACGCCATCGCATCGCTGGTGCGTGACGCGGAGGCTCAGTTGGGCGTCAGCGCGAGCGTGGGCATCGGCATACCCGGCGTGATCAGCCCGGCAACCGGACTGGTGAAGAACGCCAACTCCATCGCGTTGAACGGCCATTGCCTCGACAGGGATTTGGGCGTGCTGCTGGGGCGGGAGATCCGGGTCGAGAACGATGCCAACTGCTTCGTGCTCTCGGAAGCCTCCGACGGAGCTGGGATGGGGTATGGCGTTGTGTTCGGGGTGATCCTCGGGACCGGCTGCGGCGGCGGTATTGTGTCGCGGGGGCGTGTCCACAAGGGACCAAACCGCGTCGCCGGAGAGTGGGGGCACATGCCGTTGCCCTGGCCGCGGCTCGATGAGGTGCCGGGCAATCCGTGCTGGTGCGGCAATTGGGGCTGTCTGGAGACCTATGTGGCGGGACCGTCGCTGGCGCGGGATTGCGATGGGCCTGGGGCACACGATGCATCCGGCCTGCCGGAGCGGGCAGCGGCGGGCGAGGCGAAAGCCGCAGCAGCGCTGGAACGACATGCCGACCGGTTGGCCAGGGGGCTGACGCAGGTGATCAATCTGCTCGACCCCGACGTCATCGTGTTGGGCGGTGGATTGTCGAACATGGACCATCTGTATACCGCCCTGCCCGCCCGGTTGGCTCGGTATGTGTTCAGCGACGTGGTGACGACGCCCATCGTGCGGAACAAGCATGGGGATTCGTCGGGCGTGCGCGGGGCGGCCTGGCTGTGGCCGGCCTCTTGAGATGGCCGCGCTGTGCCGCGACTGTCTCCTGACCGACGCGGCGGCATTTCCGGCAGGCTGCCCGCGCTGCGGGGGCCACCGCATCGTCGTTCATGACGAACTGCTGAGTCTGACCATCGCGCATGTGGACTGCGATGCCTTCTATGCGAGCGTGGAGAAGCGGGACCGGCCGGAACTGGCGTCCAAACCCGTCATCGTCGGCGGGGGTACGCGGGGGGTAGTGGCGGCGTCCTGCTATATCGCCCGGATGTACGGCGTGCGGAGCGCCATGCCAATGTTCAAGGCATTGAAGGCGTGTCCGGACGCAGTTGTGATCAAACCCGACTTCGCCAAATACAGCGCGGCGTCGCGGCAGATCCGGGGGCTGATGGCGGCGTTGACGCCGCTGGTGCAGCCACTGTCGATCGACGAAGCAGTGTTGGACATGGCGGGCACCGAGGCGCTGCACGGCGCGCCCCCCGCACCGGTACTGGCGCGGTTCGCTGGGGAGGTCGAGGCGCAGGTTGGCGTCACGATCTCGGTCGGTTTGGCGGCGAACCGGTTGATGGCCAAGATCGCGGCTGGGCGGGACAAGCCGCGGGGCTTCGCGGTGATCGGGGCGGCCGAGGCAGCCGGGCTGCTCGCGCCGGAGCCGGTGCGGCTACTGCCAGGGATTGGACCGACGCTGGCGCGCAAGCTGGAAACGATGGGCATGACACGGTTGGGTCACCTGCAGGTGCTGTCAGACAAGGAAGCGTTCCGGAAGCTGGGCGAGGATGGGCCAGGTCTGGTGCGGCGGTCGCGGGGGGAGGACTCGCGGCGCGTGGACCCGGGGCGGGAGACGAAATCGGTTAGCGCGGAGACGACGTTCGATGCCGATCTGACGGCGATCGGGGATCTCGAACGGCATCTGTGGCGGCTGGCGGAAAAGCTGGCTCGACGACTGCGGGAACAGGATTTGGCGGCGGGCGGTGTGGTGCTGAAGCTGAAGACAGCCGGGTTCGTAACCCGCACGCGGGCGGGGCGGTTGCCGTCGCCGACAGTACTGCCGGATCGGCTGTTCGCGCTGGCTCGGGCGCTGCTGGCCCGCGAAGCGACCGGGGCGGCGTTCCGGCTGATCGGGATCGGTGCGAGCCCATTGGTGCCGCGTTCGGAGGCCGATCGGGGGGACTTGGCGGATACCGAGACCCCGCGGATGGCGGCGGCGCAGGCGGCGATCGACGCTTTGCGGGATCGGTTTGGATCGGCGGCGATCGGGCGGGGACGGTCGCTGCGGTAGAGCCCGATCGCCAGAGGCGGAACCAAACGGCGGCGAGCCTCGCGGGAGTTGGTCGGGTCCAGTCCGACCAAGACTGGACGCGGGGGCTCAGCAGCGATGGGGCTCGGGGATGAACTCAGCCATTTTCGCGTTCACGACGAAGTCGCCGAAGTCCATCTGCATGTCGTCCGCGACCCCGTTTTGCCAATAGCGGAGGCCGACCTGATAGGTCGGCGTGGTGGTTCCCGGGGCGCGGTCGAAGAAGGCGAGGCGCACGCGAGCGGACGGGAGCGAGGTCAGAGTAGGGTAGCTGGTGGTGAATGGTTGTTTCCAGTCGACAATGGCGATGGAGCTGTCTTCAGTGCCAGCATCGTCGGTGCCGTCAAACAGCGGCACGGCCATGAATTTCTTGCCGGCCCGCGCGGCCTCCAGGATCGCCACAGTGTGCATCGTCGGGAAATAGGTGCCCGCGGGAAGCGTTTTTGTCTGGTCCTGCGGGTGCAGATAATGCGCCTGTCCGGTGCCACCCTGTTTGGTCAGGAAGGCATCGCCGTCGGTTTGGGTGGTGACTTTGCTGTCCGTCATCTGGGTCATATGAAAACGGAATTTCAGCCCGTCCTTCGACTCCCAGGTCGTGTAATCCGAGGACATGATGATGTCCTTGCCGTCGGAATTGGTGACGGTCATCTGTAGTTTCTGCCGCACCGCCCATCCGTCGCAGGCGTCGATGACCTCATAGCCCATGGTGCCCCGGGCACCGATGATGTCGCTGCCGCTTTTCTGCATGGCGGTCGCGGTTGGGTCGAAGGTGAGCTTGTACACCGCTCGGTGGGCGAGGAGCTGGGTGGCGATCGGATCGGCCATGCCAGCGGGGGGCGCCTGGGTGGGTGCGCTCGCGGCCCAGCCAGCCAGCGGCGCGATCGTCAGCAGCGCGGCAAGCGCGGCGGAAAGGCGCATCGTGTTACTCCATGCGCGGCGCGAGGCACGCCGCTGCATTGCAAGATAGGGACACATGCGGCCCCGCGCCAGCATTCTCGTCGCGAATCAGCCACCGGTCGCGCGCGGACGGGGCGGCGGAATATCGATTTTCAGCGACAGTTCCTTAAGCCGTGCGGCCGTGACCTCGGCGGGTGCGCCCATCAGCAGATCCTCACCGCCCTGGTTGAGGGGGAAGAGGATGACTTCGCGGATGTTGGGCTCGTCGGCCAGCAGCATGACGATGCGGTCGATACCGGGGGCGGAGCCGCCATGCGGTGGCGCGCCATATCGGAAGGCGTTGAGCATGCCGCCAAACCGAGCCTCGACGTCGGCGGCGGTGTAGCCGGCGATTTCGAAGGCGCGGATCATGATGTCGGGGCGATGGTTGCGGATCGCGCCGGAGGACAGTTCGATGCCGTTGCAGACGATGTCGTACTGGTAGGCCTTGATGGTCAGCGGGTCCTGGGTGTTCAGCGCTTCGAGCTCGCCCTGCGGCATGCTGAACGGGTTGTGGCTGAAGTCGATCTGACCGGTGTCTTCATTCAGTTCGAACATCGGGAAGTCGGTGACCCAGCAGAAGCGGAACTGCCCCTGTTCGATCAGGCCGAGGTCCTCGCCGAGCTTGGTGCGGACCTGGCCGGCGAATTTGGGGGCGGTGTCCTTGTTGCCGGCGGCGAAGAAGACGGCGTCCCCGGGTTTGAGGCCGGCGGCGACACGGATCGCCTCGGCTCGGTCGGCTTCGAGGTTGCGGGCGATCGGGCCTTTCGGGCCGTCGGCGTCGAAGACGATGTAGCCGAGGCCGCCGGCGCCCTCGGCCTTGGCCCAGTCGTTAAGCTTATCGAAGAAGCTGCGCGGCTGCGTCGCGGCGCCGGGCGCGGGGATGGCGCGGACCACGCCACCCGAGGCCGCGATGCGGGCGAACAGGCCGAAACCCGAGCCCGCGAATTGTTCGGTGACATCGGCGATGCGGATGGGGTTGCGCAGGTCCGGCTTGTCGGAGCCGAATTCGAGCATCGACTGGTCGTAGGGGATGCGGACGAAGGGCGGCTTGGAGACGCCGCGGCCTTCGGCGAATTCCTCGAACACACCGGCGATAACCGGTTCGATGGTGTTGAAGACGTCTTCCTGGGTGACGTAGCTCATCTCGAAATCGAGCTGATAGAA
>CAIRCM010000155.1 GCA_903877125.1 uncultured Acetobacteraceae bacterium
CTGCTCAGGCTTCACACTCGTTACGGCCCGTCGATTCGCTCCCCCGCCCATGGCGAGGTTTGTCGCAGGGCTTCGATCCAACCAGTTACCCAGTTAAACCGCCTGCCAGCTACCGGGCTAACCGACCATTGCCCGGGTGGGACTTTCACCCACGAGGTGATCGCGTCCTTCGGGACGCACCAGAGCGCGCAGAGCCGATGAGCACGCAGAGGATTCGCGCGCCCGGCGCGCGGGGCGTCCTTAACGTCGCTCCGGCACTGGCCTTGCTTGAACGTTCAGTGCGCTCTGCGTGATGGAATTATTTCATCCCGGCGAGCTGTGCGTCGAACCATTGCAGCATGCTTTGCCAATTCGACCGGTCCGGATATTTCGTCGTTAGGCCGGCCATGACTGTCCGCCCGGCGGTCAGAAGCCGTTTTGCTTCTGCCTGGTCATCGGCATCGATCGCCAGACTCGCCAGCTTCGCATACGAAACAGCCACATCCTGCTGCGCGGTGGCGTTGTCCGGGGCGGACCGGGCCAGATTCTCGAAAATTTCGAGGCTGGTTTGGAATTCGGCCTTTGCCTCCCTCAGGTTACCCTGTGCGACCAGAATGCTGCCGATACGATCGTGCGAAACCGAGAGATCGCGCTGCGACTCGGCATTGCCAGGTGCCGCCTGGGCCAAACGCACCGCGATATCGAGGCCGGCGCGGTATTCGGCCAGTGCCTCCGTCAGGTTACGCTGCTTTGCCAGAATGCCGCCAAGCTTGTTGTGCGAGACCCCGAGGTCGCGCTGCGCGTCGGCGTTGGTCGGGTCCGAGTGCGCCAAATGCTCGCGGATCGTGAGACTGGCGCGGTATTCGGTCAGCGCCTGCGTTGGGTTGCTTTGCCGAAGCAGAACGTCGCCAAGCCTGTCGTGAAAGACCGAGAGATCGCGCTGCCAACCCGCGTTGTCCGGGGCCAGCTGCGTCAGATGCTGGGCGATCGCGAGGCTGGCTTTATATTCGGTCAGAGCCTCCGCCGGCTTTTCCTGCCGGGTCAGAATGTCGCCAATCTTGTTGTGCGAGACTTCGAGGTCCCGCTGCCAATCGGTGTTGGCGGGGTCCGTACGCGCCAGACGCTCGGCGATGGCAAGGCCGGCGCGGTATGTGGTCAGCGCATCGGTCAGATTGCCCTGCGCCACCAGAACGTCAGCGATCTTGTCGTCTGAGACCGAGAGATCGCGCTGCCAGCCCGCGTTGCCGGGGTCCGACTGGGCCAGATGCTCGGCGATCGCGAAGCTGTCACGGTATTCGGTCAGCGCCTCCGCCAGGTCCCCCTGCGCCATCAGAACGTCGCCAACCTTTTCTTGCGAAACCGAGAGATCCCGCTGCCAGCCGGTGTTGCCCGGGTCGGATTTCGCCAAACGTTCACGGATCGCGAGGCTGGCGCGGTACGCGGTCAGCGCGTCCTTCAGGTTGCCCTGCGCCACCAGAACGTTGCCGAGCCTCTCCTGCGAGACTGAGAGGTCGCGTTGCCAGCCGGCGTTGTCTGGGGCCGATTGCGCCAGCCGCTCCGCGATCGCGAGGCCGGCGCGGTACGCGGTCAGCGCGTCCTTCAGGTTGCCCTGCGCCACCAGAACGTCGCCGAGCTTATCCTGCGAGACGGAGAGATCGCGCTGCCAATTGGCGTTTGCCGCGTCCGATTGCGCCAGGCGCGTGGTGATCGCGAGATTGGCGCGATATTCGGCCAGCGCCTCAGGCAGTTGGCCTTGTGTCATCAGAACGTTGGCGACCCGGTCGTGCGAGATCGCGAGATCGCGCTGCCAGCCGACATTGGCCGGGTCCGATTGGGCGAGGCGCTCGGCGATCCCCAGGCCGGCGCGGTATTCGGTCAGCGCGTCCGTCAGACTGCCCTGTGCCACCAGAACGTCGCCGACCCTGTCGTGCGAGACCGAGACATCGCGCTGCCAGGTAATGTTTTCCGGGTCCGATTGGGCCAGATGCACGCGGATCGCGAGCCCGGCACGGTACGCGGTGAGAGCGTCCGTCAGATTTCCCTGGGCCACCAGAGTGTCGCCGAGCCTGTTGTGCGAGACCGAGAGATCGCGCTGCCAACTGGGGTTGACGGGGTCCGTTTTCGTCAGGCGCTCGGCTATGTCCTGGGCGGTTTGATAGTCCTTCCGGGCATCCGGCAGGTTGCCGTGCACCTGGGCGATGTCGCCCAGACCGATTCGCGGCCAAAAGGCATCGGTACCGTCCCGCGCCGCCGAGGGAAGGGTCAGAATATGCCGGTAGTGTCGTTCGGCCGCATCGGTATCGCCGGCGTGAAATTCGAGTTCGGCCAACGGTTCCAACGCATCTGGATCATCCGGATTCAGCGCCACGGCCTTTGCATAGGCTGCGATGGCCAGTTTCGGGTCGGTGAGCCCGGCGATGGCGCCTGTGTTCCGCCACATTTCGACCGCCTGCTTTTTGTTCCGCTGGAGGCGGGTTTCCGCTTCCTCGGCCGCTTGTCGTACGAGCAGCGCCGCCTCGGCTGGTTTACCCGTTTTCAGCAATTCCCGGGCCTGGGCAAGGCGGGGGTCGGTGGTGGAGCCGTCGAAAATTGCCGTCAGCGCAGCGGTCAGTTGGTCGGGTGTCGCGGCCTCCGCGGTACCAATCGGTGCGTGCTGGCGGGCCCAGGCCTGCACGTCGCTGATAAACTGCTGTTTATCGGCGATGATCTGGTCTTTTCGATACGACGTGACACCCCAATATCCCGCCCCCGACAGTGAAACCACCAGCGTCAGGCCGACCGCCGTCCTCACGTTCCGCTCCCGTCGGCGTTGGCGTTCGGCGCGCTGGTAGATCAGGTCGGACGGCAATCCCAACAGCGAGGCAACGACCTTTGAAGCGGCCAGGTCGTGCCCGTCCTTCGCCCAATCGGCCGCCAGCACGTCCGACCGGAGGCTTGGCGGGAAGCATTCATCCGCCCCGCCGGACGGCGCGCCACGGATGATGAGCGGAATGACCGGTCGGTCCGGGTGCAGTTCCTGGAACAGCCGCACTTCCCCATCGACGTAGATGCTTCTCGCGGCATTCGGGGAAGCCAGCAGGATCAGCGCGTCCGAGTCGGCCAGTGCGTCCCGAGTCGCATCGTTCAGCGATCCGCCGGGATTGAAATCGCCACGGTCCTTGAAGATCGGTCGCAGCGATTCCGGGACGGGGCCGAGCGGGGTGGCGCGGCCGCGGAGGTCTTTATCGATACGGAAAGCCTCCCAGCGCTTGTGCAGCCGCTCAGCGATTTTCACGTCGGCGTGACTGTAAGAAAGGAAGGCCCGGAAATGCGGGGGCGGCACGTCGGACATGATGCATGCTCCGCTGCTGCCGGGCACTATCCCATAGCCGGGTGGATCGGATAAGGGGCATCCGACCGCGGCCGACATTTTCCCCGCGCGCGCGACGCGGAAATGTGTCATTTGCCCGCGCCGAGAGACTACAGGACGGAGAAAACGCCATGTTGACCACGCGTCGGGTCGTGTTGACCAGTGCCCTTGCCGCGCCGGCTTTGATCGCTGCGCGCGGCACGCGGGCGGCCGGGACCGTGTTGAAGATCAGCCACCAGTTTCCCGGCGGGACCGAGACCGAGGGGGATTTTCGCGACCGCCTCGTACGCAAATTCGCCGCCGCGGTGAAGGCAAAAACCGACGGCGCGCTCGACTTCGAGATTTATGCCAATTCGTCATTGATGAAGACGGTGGCGCAATTCTCGTCGTTACGGAAAGGCGCGCTGGACCTGTCGCTGTATCCGCTCGCATACGCGGGCGGGGAGGTGCCGGAGGTCAATATCGGTCTGATGCCCTGTCTGGTGTCGACCTACGCGCAGGGCATTGCCTGGAAAAACGCGGCTATCGGCAAGGCGTTGACCGAGGTGTTGGACAAGCGCGGGGTGAAAATCCTGACCTGGATCTGGCAATCGGGCGGTGTTGCCTCCCGCGCCGCGCCGGTGGTGTCGCCGGACGACGTCAAGGGCCTGAAAATCCGCGGCGGCTCGCGGGAGATGGACCTGATGCTGAACAAGGCCGGCGGCATCATTTCGTCGGTCCCGTCGAATGAGGTTTACGCGGCGATGCAGACCGGCTCGCTCGACGCGGCTGTAACATCGTCGACCAGTCTTATCAGTTTCCGCCTGCAGGAGATCAGCAAGGCCGTGACGTCCGGTATTCAAGGCAGTTTCTGGTTCATGCTGGAGCCGCTGTTGATGTCCAAAGCCGTCTTCGACGGGCTGCCCGCGGCGCAGCAGGCCGCGCTGATCGAGGTTGGTGCCAGCCTGGAAGGCTTCGCGCTGGAATCGGCGAAGTCCGACGACAAGGACCTGTCGGCGGTTTACGGGAAGGCCGGCGCGGCGACGAAACAGTTCGACGAGGCCGCGCTGGACAAGTGGAAGGCGATCGCCCGCGACACGGCGTGGAAGGACTTCGCGGCCCGCAATGCGTCCTGTGCCGATCTGCTGGCACTCGCTGAAAAAGTACCCGCCGCAGGATGACCGACGCCGTACTGAGCGACGGAGGCACGCCCACGGACGTGCCCCGCACCGGTGTGCTTGGTGCCGTGCAGGCGCTGGTGGACCGGTTGAACGCGGCGATGGCGGTGTTTTCGTCCATCGCCATCGGGTTGGCGGGTCTTGTCCTGACCTGGGAAGTGATCGGGCGCTATTTCCTCAAGATTGCCAGCGACTGGCAGGATGAGTTCTCGGCGTTGCTGCTGATCGGGGCCACCTTTGCTTCTGCCGCCTGGACACAGGCGCGGCGGGGGCATGTGGGGATCGACGCGCTGGCCCACATCCTACCGCCAGGCGTGGATGCGGTCCGGCGCTGGCTGGCGGATCTCTCCGCGTTCGCGTTCTGCGCCTATTTCGCGTGGAAGTGCTGCAATCTGCTGATGGAAGCGCTGGACGAGGGGCAGACATCGCCGTCCGCCTGGGGGCCGCCGCTGTGGATTCCCTACGCCAGCATGACCGCGGGAATGGCGCTGTTGTCGGTGCAACTGCTGCTGCAGACATTACGGGGGCCGGTGCGCCGATGAGTCCGTTGGAATTGGGTCTGTTGTTCGGTGGGGCAACCCTCGCCGCATTGTTCTCGGGCATGCCGATCGCGTTCGCGCTGGGCGGGGTCGCGACGGTGTTCATGCTGTTGTTCATGCCGGCAGCCAGCGTCGATACCATCGCGCAGAATGTCTACGAGGAACTTGCCAGCATCACGTTGCTGACCATTCCCCTTTTCATTCTCAAGGGAGCGGCCATCGGCAAAAGCCGAGCGGGCAAGGATTTGTACGACGCGCTGCATACGTGGTTGCACCGGATCCCCGGTGGTTTGGGTGTCGCGGTGGTTCTCGCCTGCGGGCTGTTCGCCGATAGGGGTCGGGAAGGTTTCCCTCCCCGC
Source organism: uncultured Acetobacteraceae bacterium (assembly GCA_903877125.1). Classification (GTDB taxonomy): domain Bacteria; phylum Pseudomonadota; class Alphaproteobacteria; order Acetobacterales; family Acetobacteraceae; genus Rhodopila. The sequence goes on from CAIRCM010000155.1 coordinate 5,384, forward strand.
CCTCCGAACCGTGCTTGCGGTTCTCCCGCACACGGCTCTCCAGTCGCTGTTTTCCCTATCGGGGGTGTCTCGCATCCGCATGGGCTGTCTGTAGGGTGAACAGGTCCAGC
>CAIRCM010000156.1 GCA_903877125.1 uncultured Acetobacteraceae bacterium
CGGACGAGCCGGGCCATGACGATTTGGGAGTGGTCGGCCGACTCGTTTAATTTTGCGCGTTGCCTTAGCCGCCTCGTTCCCCCGCAACCCCCCGGCGATGTTCGAATACACATCCGTCCGGTTCGTCCGCACGCCCCGATCTCGGCGGTGGCGGCGAAGCGGTTCTTCACCGCGCGAAAAATTCGGAACCGATGGCCGAGATCCCCCTCGCAATACAGCATCGCGTCCACCATATGTTCCAGTATGCCCGGCCCGGCGCGCTTGCGATCGAACGGAATACGACATCGTGACTGGCGCCAGTCGGTATCCCACGCTCCGGTCGCCGATCGGGGCGAAAGCGCGGCACGTGTTCCGGCCAAGTCCCAGCCGGCCCTGGTTCCCGGCGACCAGGGGCGGTCCAACAGCAACCTATACTGCCCGCAGCGCCTGTTGCACGGTTTGGGGCGCTTGCTCGATCACGCGCAGATAGGCGCGTGTTGGGCCTTCGGGCTGGCGCGAACCCTGTTCCCAGTGGCGAAGCGTATTGACGCTAAACCCGAAGTTGGCGGCGAATTCCTGCTGGGTCATGGCTAAGCGCGTGCGAATGGCTTTAACGTCGACCTGTGCGGGTACATGGACGGAGTAGGCGTCCTTGTCGGCGGTGCCCTCGGCGTAAGCGATCGCGTCAAGCAGGCCGCGCCGGATGTCGTCGGCGATTTTGCTCATGATTTCGTCCTCTTGAATGCAGCTACCAGCCGTGCGGTGAGCTGCCGAAAATCGTTGATATCCTGCTGCGACAGGTCGTCTCGCGCGCTCTTCGCGTAGGCCGTCAGTACGAACAGCGGCATACCGGGGTCGTGGTGGAAATAGATGATCCGCGCCCCGCCGCGTTTGCCTCGGCCTTACAGTCCCCAGCGTAGTTTACGCACGCCGCCGGTTCCCGGGATAAGGTCGCCCGATGTGGGGTTGTAGGCCAGGAAGTCGACCAGCAGGGCACGATCCCCCGCGCTGAGCATCTTGCCCGTCGCGGCGAGGAATGCGGGGGTCTCGATGACACTGGTTGGGGTGTCCCGCTGCATGGAGCGTAGGTAGCCCATTGGATCAGTTGGGACAAGGGACGGTTGCCTATTGGGCGGGGTTGGACAACCCCCGGAGCCTGCCGCAAATCACAGGACGTATGCTGGGCCGATTGCGGCGGATCGGCCTGCGGAAAAGCCGAAGACGTCAGCGCCAGCGTCTCCGTCGTTACCCCTTCCCGGTCGATTCCGGTGTGAACTTCGCGACGAGGTCGGTGATGTGGCCGATTTCGTCCAATCTTAACCCCTCCGGTGCCGCCAGCTTGCGGTTGCCATGTGCCACCCGCCGGGGCAGCGCCGCCGAGTCGAATCCCAGCTTCGCCGCCTCTTTCAAACGAGCCTCGGCTTGCGCGACCTGCCGAACCTCCCCGGACAGGCCGACCTCGCCGAAATAGACCATCCCCGGACTGGTCGGCGTGTCGAACGCGGCCGAGGCGATCGCCGCGGCAATCGCCAGATCCGCGGCCGGCTCGTTCACGCGCAACCCCCCGGCGATGTTCAGATACACATCCGTCTGGTTCATCCGCACGCCTGCCCGCGTCTCCAGCACCGCCAGCAGCATTCCCAGCCGCCCACCATCCCAGCCGATCACGGATCGTCGCGGCGAACCGCCCGGGTTCGGCGCCAGCAGCGCCTGAACCTCGACCAGCACCGGACGCGTTCCCTCCAGCCCGGCGAACACCGCGCTCCCCGCGATATTCCCCCGCCGCTCCGCCAGGAACAGCGCCGAGGGGTTCGGCACCTCGGCCAGCCCCCGTTCGGTCATCTCGAACACCCCGATCTCGTCGGTGGCGCCGAAGCGGTTCTTCACAGCGCGTAAAATTCGGAATTGATGGCCGCGATCACCCTCGAAATACAGAACTGCGTCCACCATATGTTCCAGCACGCGCGGCCCGGCGAGCGCCCCGTCCTTGGTGACATGGCCCACCAGCACCAGACTGAAACTCCCGGTCTTCGCCAGCCGGATCAACTCGAAGGAGCATGCTCGGACCTGCGCCACCGTGCCCGGGGCGCTTTCGATCGAATCGAGCCACATCGTCTGGATCGAATCGATCACAACCAGCGCGACGTCCTTCGCCTGCTCCAGCGTCGCGGCGATGTCGCGCACGTTGATCGCGGCGGCGAGTTCGATCGACGTGTCCGAAACCCCCAACCGCCGGGCGCGCAGTCGCACCTGCTCGATCGATTCTTCGCCCGAGACATACAAAACCCGCCGCCCAGTGCGCGCCAGTTGCGCCGCCGCCTGCAACAGCAAAGTGGACTTCCCAATGCCCGGATCGCCGCCAACCAGCACCACGGACGAAGGCACCAGTCCGCCGCCCAGGACGCGGTCGAGTTCCTCGATCCCCGTTGGCGCGCGTGGCGGCGGTTCAGCCGTCCCCGCCAAACCGACCAGCGTCACACGTCGCCCGGCACTGCCCTTGGCCGCGGGGCCGGGACGCGCGGCGACGGTGTCTTCCTCGATCGTGTTCCACTCCCCGCAGGTCTCGCACTTGCCCGCCCATTTCGGGGTGACGGCGCCGCAGGATTGGCAGACGAAACGGGTGACGGGTTTGGCCACGGGGTCTGTTACTCCGGCGCGCCGGTCAGCATCGCCCGCCCGCCCGCCGGATCATTGACCGTCGCCGCGAGGATTCGCCAGGACCGCCCGTTCCGAGTGGCGAGATACTCGCGATAGTGGATCGCGTGGTCCCCGGTATCGTCGCGCTCGATCGCCAGCCGGAACGCTGCACCGGCCTGCTTCAATCCGGCCTCCAGCGCCTGGGCGATGTCGCCCGTGGTCGCCTTGTCCGTGATCGCCGAGCAGATGCCGTCGTCTGACGATGCCAGCACCAGCTTCGTTTCCCCCGCCGAGGCGTCGAACGCACGACCCGGCGCCTTCAGCAGAAACGCCTTGGTCGCGGCATCGGGCAACGGTTGCAACTGCCTTTCGGCCGCCCAGGCCCGCAGCGCGCCGGGATTCCCGGTAAAAGGCAGGCAACCCTGGATGAACAACCCGGCAAGCTGGTCCCGCGGCGCCGGATCGGCGCCCAAAGCGGGCGTGGCGAGCAGCAGCAGAAGCATCGTCGCCTGCTTTACCGCCCACCTCATCGCCTCAGTTCCATTTGAATCGGGCCCTCGCGCCGTCCATGGGTGAACTGATCGACCTCAGCATTGCCGCTGTCCATCAAATGCGACGCCTCGCCGTTCCAAACGATCCGCCCGCGATGGATCATCGCCGCCGTATCCCCGATCCGCCGAGCGCTGGCCATGTCGTGGGTGATCGCCACGGCGGTGCTGCCCAGCCGTTTCACGCAATCGACGATCAGCCCGTCGATCACAGCACCCATGATGGGATCCAACCCGGTCGTCGGCTCATCGAAAAACAGCATATCCGGTCGTGCCGCGATCGCCCGCGCCAGCGCGACCCGCTTCTGCATGCCGCCCGAAAGCTCGGCCGGGAACAGATCGCCCACCGTCTCGGCCAACCCGACCTGTGCCAGGAACTCCGCCGCCCGTGCCCGGCCGTCCCGCCGTGTAATCTTGCGCTGGGCCAGCAGGCCGAACACCACGTTTTCCCAGACCGGTAAGCTGTCGAACAGCGCCCCCGCCTGGAACAGCATCCCGATCCGGGCCCGAGCCGCCGCCTGATCCCGCGATGGCAGCGTCATGATGTCCTGGCCGTCGATCTCGATTCGCCCGGCATCCGGCTCGATCAGGCCCAAAATGCATTTCAACAGTACTGATTTCCCGGAGCCCGACCCGCCGATCACCACCAGCGAGGTGCCAGGCATCACATCGAGATCGATGCCGTCCAGCACGACCTTGGGGCCGAAGCTCTTGCGCAGACCGCGCAGGCGGATCTTGGGAACGGAATCGGTCATCGCGTCGCGTTGTGCCACGCACCACGCCCCCGCGCCACCCGCGACGGTGCCGGCAGGCGATTCGACATTCGCTATCGCATCGGCCGCATGCCCCCTGTTAGGCAACGCGCAAAAATTACCGCTCCAAGTCGCGGCGGTCTCGTTACATCGTCATGGCCCGGCTCGTCCGGGC
>CAIRCM010000157.1 GCA_903877125.1 uncultured Acetobacteraceae bacterium
GCAGGCTGCTGAAAAACTGGTCGTTGAGGGCTGCTGAGCGAATTTTCGTGCAGGAAAGGACAAAGCGAAGACACGATGTTGTCACATCGTGGCGAGTTTTGGACGAATCCTGCGCGGAAAGGCGCCCGCAGACCGACCCAGTTTTTCAGCAGCCTGCTAGGCGTCAGCCCGACCCGCGTTTGGGACACGGCCCAAACGCGGGAAGCCCCGCCGCGCCTACGCCGATGCCTGAATGACCTCCCCGAACAGCGACCAGTTCTTTCCGGTCCAGCGTTGCAGCTGCATCGCCTGGATCGGACGGTGGTTGGTGTGGCTCGTATTGATCTTGATGCCAGGCAGCAGCACCGGATTTTCAAGGTCGTGCAGGCTTTCCACCTGCTTCATGATCTCGGCCCGGGAGAAATTGCCGTTGCACTGTTGCAGCACCTTCAGCATCGTTTTGCACAGGCCGTACGCCGTGGTGTAGCCGTTGTCGGACTGATCGGCGCCGGGCATGTATTTGTTCATGAAAGCCCGCCACTCGTTCATGCCGGGATCGTTCGCCCAGGTCGGGTCGGAGGAGTCCTTGACGTAGGCCGCGCTCATGTTGCCGATGGCGTTTTCCGGCCCGGCCGGGGTCATCACCGAGCCGACGGAGATGCCGACGTTGGACTGGAAATACATCGGATGCCAGTCGAGGTCGTGCACCTTGCGGATCGATTGCGCGGCGTATTTCGGGATCGCGGCCACCAGCAGAACGTCCGCGCCGGAGGCTTTCAGGCCGGTGATCTGGCTGTCCACCGTGGGGTCGGTCGGTTCGTACGTCGCCTCGGTCACCATGGCGGCGTATTTCGCACCCAGGACATCCTTCATGCCCGCCGGATAATCCTTGCCGAAATCGTCGTTCTGATAAAGAATCGCGATTTTGGCGTTGGGCTTTTCCTTCAGGATATATTTGGCATAAACCTGCGCTTCGGTCCGGTAGCTTGGCTGCCAGCCGATCGTCCAAGGGTATTGCTTGATATCGCCCCATTTGTCCGCGCCGGTCGAAACAAACAGCTGCGGCACCTTCTTCATGTTCATATATTTGACGATGGCGCTGTTCGTGGGCGTGCCAAGGGTGGCAAAGGTAAAGGCGACCTGGTCTTCCTCGACCAGCCGCCGGATCTGCTCCACCGTCTTGGGCGGGCTGTAGCCGTCATCGAGCGAGAGATAATTGATCTTGTGGCCGGCCACGCCGCCTTGTTCGTTGACCATGCCCCAGAACGCGCTTTCCAGCTTGCCCAGCACGCCGTAGGCCGAGGCGTTGCCGCTATATGGAACGGTATTGCCGATTTTGATTTCGGTCGCGGTGACGCCCGGCAAGTCGGCCGCACTGGCATCCTGGGCCGCGAGGATCGCGGCCAGCGTGGCGGAACTGCCCAGCAGGTTCCGGCGCGATATCGGCATTTGTCTACTCCCTGTCGTATGTTTATTACCTGAACCATAGTGGCGCGCCGAAGCGTCCGGCAATGAAATTCTCGTTAGGAGGAAGCATGGTCCGTCAACTGACCCGGCGCGGGGCGGTCGCGGGATTATCCAGCCTCGGGCTGGTGGCATCCGCCCAGGCGGCTCCTGAGGATTCGGTGACCTGGTATATTTCCCAGATCGACGCCGAACAGGCGGAAGCGATGGGCAAAGCCTTCACCGCCGCCAATCCCGGGATCCGCGTGGACGTGGTGCGGGTCACCGGTCAGGTCGCGTTCCAGCGGCTGCAGATGGATATCAAGAACAAGACGCCGCACTGCGACGTGTTCAGCGGGTCCGACATTTCGCACTTCGCGATCCTGAAAGACCAGGGACAGTTGCTCCCATACACGCCCGAAAACGCCGCGAAGCTGGCGCCGACCTACCGCGCGTTGTCCTCGGAGGGCGCATACTACGTCAACAACGCCGCCCGTTTCGTGCTGATCCGCCGCACCGACCGGGTGCCCGACGCCATCGCCCCGAAAAAATGGACCGATCTGCTCGACCCCCGCTGGAAGGGCCAGATCGCGACCGCGCACCCCGCGTTCAGCGGCGGGACGGGCACCTGGGTGCTGGCCATAACCAAGACCTACGGCTGGTCGTATTTCGAGAAACTCGCCGAAAACAAGCCGCGCATCGGCCGCTCGGCGGTCGATCCGGTGACGTTGCTGACCGCGGGGGAGTGCCTGGTCTCCCCCACTTACGGACCGGCTGCCTACCATGGCATCGACAAGGGCAGTCCCATCACCGTCGATCAAGCGGTCGATGGGGCTGTCGTGGTGGTCTTCCCCTCGGCGATCCCGGCCGCCGCCCCGCACCCGGGGGCGGCCAAGCTGTTCCTGAACTGGCTGCTCAGCGAGGAAGTGTCGCGACAGATGTCCGCCGATGGCAGCGACCCGGTCATCGTGGGGGTGGCCCCGCGCAAGGGCGTGCCGCCGCTGGAGGCGGGGAAGGTCATCCAGCTCTCGGTCGACGAGATACGAAAGGGCGTGCCGGAGATCATCGAGAAGTGGCGGGATACGTTCGGCAGTTAATTTTCCGTCGCCTGAAGCAGCCCTGTGTCCAGCAACGCCGCCAACTCCGCCTCATGCTCGTAATCCGGCATCAGGCGGGACAGCAGCGCATCGCGTTCGGTCGCGGGATGAAAGTAGATCTCGCTCAGCCCTTTCTTCGGCAGATACGGCATCAACGATCGCACCCGATCGGCGGTCATATGCCCGCTCCAGGCCAGGCCGAAACAATGCTGGTTGGTCCGCACGCCGGCCCTGCGGGCCTGACCGCGCAGCAGTTCGGTCCAGGCATAAAGTAGGCTCGCCCCCAGCCCCTGCTTGACGCCGAGCCGCAGCATCACACGCGGCGGTTCGGCCGGAATGCGGATCGCGGGGAGACCGAACTCCTTGCCGATCCGCAGCATCATGGCGCCCACGGTGGGGTGCAGATGCATGTGCTTGTGGGCATTGGCATGATCCAGCGTCAGGCCGGTGTCGGCGAAAGCCTGGAACTGCGCACGAATTTCCGCCGCCAACTGCCGGCGGATACGGGGACGAAAATAATAGTCGATCCCCAGCCGCAGTTGATCCGACGGGAACTGACCGTTCGCATCGACCAAATCGGGGATCGCGGCATGCGGCAGAACGGCTGGCCCCTCGATCGCCACGAGATGCAGCCCGACCTTCAGTCCGGGCAGGTTGCGCGCCCTACGGACGGCATCGGCGGCGGCGGGCGCGGCGACCATCAGGCTCGCCTGAGTCAGCACGCCGTCGCGATGCGCCCGTTCCACCGCCTCGTTCACCGATTCGGACAACCCGAAATCGTCCGCCGAAAAGATGACGCGTGCGGTCAAATGGCGATCGCGTAGGCGGGGCGGCGCGGGTCGGCGCCGGCACCGATCAAGCCGGTGGCGGGATCGCTGAGGATCGCCTCCACCGATCCGGCAAGCCAGGTCCAATCCGGCCAGTCCTGGATCGTGTGGCCACGGGCCGCCAGTGCGTCCCGCGTGGCCTTGTCGATCCGGCCCTCGACCGCCAAACGGCCGGGAAAATACTCGAACGGGGCGAAGGAGGACGGGAAGGAGTAGGACGCGACGCGGGGCGCTTCGATCGCGTCCTGCACCTCCATCCCGAAATGCATCACGTTCAACAGAACCTGAAGCATCGCCTGGATCTGCACGTCGCCGCCGGGGGTGCCGAAGGGCAAAACGCCGCCATCCCGGGTGACCAGCATGGCCGGGTTCGGCGTCAGACGCGGGCGTTTGCCGGGCGCGACACCGGCGGGGTGGCGGGGATCGGGGCGGCTTTGCGAGCCGCGGCCGGACGGGGTGATGCCCAAGCCAGGGACCACCGGCACGTTGCCCGATCCATCCGACGGGGTGGCGCTGAAGGCGTTGCCCCAACGGTCGATGGCGCAGCAATACGATGTGTCGGCCTCCACCTTCGGCAGGTCGGCATCGGTCGCCAGATGCGACCGGTTCGGCCGGTCGAGCGGCGCCGGCATCTCCCCGAAAGCCCGATCGTCGCGCACCGCCGTGGCGCGCCGCGCGATGGTGGCGGGATCGAGCAGGTAGTCGATCGGCACATCGGTGAATTTCGGGTCGCCGAAGTAGTGCTCCCGGTCCGCAAGAGCGAGGTTCAGACATTCGACGATGCGATGGATGTAGTCGGCGGAGTTGTGGGCGAGGTCGTCGATCCCGACCTGTTCGACCAAGGCCAGCGCCTGTTGCAGCGCGGGTCCCTGGCACCAGGGGCCGCAGGTCAGCAGTTCGTGACCGCGCCATCCACGGCGTACCGCGGGCTCGATGGCGGAGTGGTATTCCGCCATGTCGGCCATGGATAGATAACCGCCTTCCTGTTGCTGGAACCTGACGATCTCGCGCGCCACGTCGCCCTTGTAGAAGGCGTGGTGGGCGGCGGCGAGGCCAGCCATGCGGTCCGGTCCGGCGGCCCTGTCCTGGTCGGCGATGAACTGCATCGTGCGTGCGAGGTCGGTCTGCGCGAATTTTTCGCCGGTTTTGGGTACCCGGCCGCCGGGCAGGAAGATCGCGGTGTTGGATGCCCAGCGGCGATACTCATGCTCGTGCGAAGCGATCGAACGTTCGAGCAGCGGGTAGACCGCATAGCCCTCCTTGGCGAAACGGATCGCGGGGGCGGCGACATCGGCGAAGCGCATGGTGCCATGGCGACGCAGCGCGGTGACCCAGGCGTCGGGGGCGGCGGGGATCACGGTGCGCAGCACCCCGTCGGGGATCGTGCCGCCGTGTTCGCGCATGAAGAGATCGGCGGGCAGCGTCTTGGGCCACCAGCCGAGGCCGGCGATCGTTTCCACCGTCCCGTCCGCCAGCCGGATCATGATCGGCGCGACGCCGGCGAAGTTCACCAGATCGGGTTGCAGCACGCCCAGGGCGATTCCCGCGGCGACCCCGGCATCGATCGCGTTGCCGCCGGCTTCGAGGATCGAAAATCCCGCGGCGGCGGCCAGATAGTGGCCAGCCGAAACCGCGTGGCGGGTGCCGTAGACCGTGGGGCGGTGGCTCATGTGCGGCGTCCTTTCCCAATTTCGCTCGAGAGTGTGCGGCCATAAGCTGCCAGCGTCCAGCGTCCTACCTGTGGGTAGCCTTTCCACCCGGCCCTGTTATCGCTAGCATCCAAGGCAGGGAGGAACCAATGGCCGAGCATATGCGCGACGAAATACTCGCCTACAAGCGAGACCGCATCCTGCAGGAGGCGGTGAAACTGTTCTACGCGCGCGGCTTCACCGGCACCACGCTGGACGACATCGCCGCTGAACTGGGGGTCACGAAGCCTTTCATCTACACCCATTTCCGCTCCAAGGTGGAACTGCTGGCGGCCCTCTGCCAGCCGACGATCGAAATGTCGCTCGACGCCGTCGCGCGCGCAGCCGAAGCCGGAGGCCCCCCCACCGTTCGGCTGCGCATGGCGATGGAGGATTTCACCCGGGTCATTTTGCAGCGACAGGCCAACATCGCGATCTATTTCCGGGAGGAAAAGAACCTCTCGCCCGAGGCCTTGGACGCGATCAATACATTGCGGAAAAAATTCGACCGCGTGCTGTCGGCGTTGCTGGCCGAAGGCGTGGCAGCGGGGGAGTTCACCATTCCCGACATCAATGTCGCCGCGCTGGCGATCGGGGGGATGATCTCCTGGGCCTACACCTGGCACCGGCCGGACGGCCGGTTGTCGCTGGAGGATGTGTCGGGGCGGCTGGCGGATCTGGCGCTGCGGATGGTCGGCGCGGCGGTTTAGACCAACCTGCGATGATTTGGACTCTCTCGACCGTCCAGTCTCCACCGCCATGACGTGAAGACGACCCTGGAGGGTCGAATTCAAGGCGGACCGGTATCATACCAGCCCGTATAAACTTTGACGTACCGGCCGACCGAATCACGTCATGCCGGCGCATGCCGGTATGACGGGTCGGAAGCCGCCACGAGTCAATCATTGCGCGGACCGGTATTAGAGCCCGATCGCCAGAGGTGGAACCACACGGCGGCCTGAACCATGCCATCAAACAATGATCCCCAAACCGCGATAGGGTCACCCTGACCCTACCGCGGTTCGAACCGCGTCAGATCAGGTGCCGATCTTGCCGGCGTATTTCTCCAGCAGCCCGTATAAACTTTGACTTACCGGCCGACCGAATCACGTCATGCCGGCGAATGCCGGTATCCACGCCTTGCGTGGCTGGGTTGTCCGAAAGGCGTGGATACCGGCATTCGCCGTCATGCCGCGTCGGCAGCCGCCACGAGGCAATCATTGCGCGGGCGGGCATCATAAAGCACCACCAGGTCAACTTGACCCGACCGTGCTCCAGAAAACCGTCCCCTCGCCGACCCAGCCCGGTTCCCGACACCACCTGGGCAAGCGCAGTTTCCTCTTGACGCGCACTAACAAACAAATTAACGAACAAACCATGAACCACGCGGCGACGCAACCCACCCGGCCGAACCAGCCCGATCCCCCCGCGGATCGGAAAGGGACCGCTATGCCGGAAAGCATCGCCGCCCTCCTCCAACTCGTCCGCATCCTCCTCACCCACGGAAGACGCCTCGTCGAAACCGTCAACACCATTGGCGAGACACCTAAATTCGCGTCGATCGGCGTCGCCTTCGGCACCCACGACCTGCCCACCGTCCTCGCCCGCATCCAACGCGGCATGCTCCGCCTGCTCGCCCTCGACGCCTATCTGTGCGAACGCGCCGCGAAAGGCCGCGAACTCCCGTTCGTCGAGCCCCGAGCCCGCGCTGTCCCCGCTGCAAAGCCGCAGCCCGGCGAAACCCCCAAAGCCATCCGCAGGCCCAAACGCTCGTACGCCTCGGAATCCACCGACATCCCGACCTTCGAGGAATTGCAGGCGGAAATCCGCCGCACCCCGGTCGGTCGCACGATCGCTCGGATTTGTCTCGATCTCGGCGTCGTCCCGGCTTTCTGCACGGGCGAAATGGGCAACGCGATTTTGCAAACGCTCGAATTCTACGGCGGTAGCTTGGCCAAACTTTTTGCCATTCGCGCCAAGCGAGAAAAGTCCTTCCAACGGGAGCGGGATAAACGCCCCGCAACCTGGGAATGGAACTGGCGGGACCTCCGCAAGGAAAGAATGCGGGCTGTCCTCGGATACCTGATCGGCGAAGTACCGCCGGACGACCCCGTCCCCTTCCCGGCCTAAACCCACCCTGTCCGGGAGGACGGGGCGCCGATGCGCGCCCTGCCCCCGGGAGGACCTGCTTTCTACGTCAAAAACAGCCCGCCGTTCACATGCAACGTCTGGCCCGTGACATATCGCCCGTCCGGTCCCGCCAGATAGCGCACCGCCGCCGAAATCTCCTCCACCGCCGCCTTCCGGCCCAACGGGATGCCAGCCTCGCCCAACGAACGCGGCGCCGCCCCGCCGGCCGAGGCCCCACGGACCGTATCCACCATCCCCGGCGAGACGCAGTTACAGGTGATCGCATGCGGCGCCAGTTCGATCGCCAATGCCCGCATCAGCCCCTCCAACCCGGCTTTGGACGCCGAGACATGGCAGCGGTTCGGTGTGCCGATATGGGTCGAAATGCCGGACAGCGACACGATCGCTCCACCGCCGCGCGGGATCATATGCGGCACCGCAGCGCGCGCCAGGATGAACGCCCCATCCAGCGCCACCGAGAGTATCTCCCGCCACTCCGCCAGCCCCATCTCCAGAAATTTCGTCTGCCGCCGCAGCCCGGCGTTGCTCACCACCACGTCCAGCCCGCCGAACGCTGCCACCGCATCGGCGACCATACGTTGCACCGACGCTTCATCGGACACATCCGCCATGCACCCAAGCGCCTGACCGCCCGCGGCATTGATCTCGCCCACCACGGCATCCACGGCCGCTCGGTCCGATCGTCCGTTGACCACGACCGAAGCCCCCCGCTGCGCCAGATCGAGCGCGATGGTCCGCCCGATATTCTTGCCCGCCCCGGTAACCAGCGCGACCTTGCCGGCGAATGTCTGATCCATGTGCAAATCCTCTGTCGTTTGAAATTCAGGCCGCCGCGATTCGCAGCCGGCTGGACGCGCGCGCCCGCCCGATCAGCGGCAGCAGCGCGTCCAGCGAGGGACCCTGGTCTTCGCCGGTCAGCGCGAGCCGCAAGGGCATCAGCAACGCATCCCCGACGCGCCCGGTCGCCTGCGCCAGCGTATCCGTCCAACGGTGCCAAACCGACTCGTCCCACGGTTCGGGGGGCAACAAAGCCTCCGCTTCCGACAGGAACGCGCTTTCCCCGGCCATCACCGGAGGCACGATCGTGCCGGTCACGACCTCCCACCAGCCCCGGACCTCGTTCAACAGATCGAGGCTGCCGCGCACGGCCAGCCAGAACGCCTCGGTCGCGCCGATGGGCAGCCGGTCGGCGACGGCGGAGAAATCGATGCGGCTGAGTGCCCGCCGGTTCAGCGATAACAACTGGGACGCATCGAACCCGGCCGAGGTTTGCGACAGCCGGCCCAGGTCGAAACCCCGCACCAGATCCGCCGGTGCGACGAGGTCGGTCGTCCCGGGCATGCCGATCCGCGCCAGACAGGTCGCCAGCGCCGCCGGATCGACCCCGTCGCCACGCAGCGCCCGTACCGACAGGCTGCCAGCCTTACGCGAAAGCCGCACCCGCCCAATATCGGCCAAAGCCGGCAGGTGGGCGAACCGCACGCGGGGCGCCTGGCCAGTCAAAGCCTCCCACAGATCGATCTGCACGCCAGTATTCGACGCGTTGTCCTCGGCCCGAATGATATGGGTGATCCCGGTGTCGATATCGTCGACCACGCTGGCGAACAGCGGCGTGGGGGTGCCGTCCGCACGCACCACCACGGGATCGGAAACCGCGGTCAGCTTCGCCTGCCGCGGCCCCATCACGATATCCTGCCATTCCAGGGTGCGGGGTGAGAGCATGAACCGCCAGTACGGGCGCTTGCCGTTGGCCTCCGCCTTCGCCCGCTGCTCCGGCGTCATGCGCAGCATCGCTCGATCGTAAACCGGGGCTCGGCCACGCTTGATCTGCTGGTCGCGCTTGGCCCGCAGTTCGTCGTCGCCCTCGAAACATGGATAGAGGCGATTGGCCTGACGCAGCCGATCTGCCGCCTTCGCATACAAATCCAGCCGTTCGGATTGTCGGAACGTTTCATGCCAGGCGATGCCCAGCCATTGCAGGTCCTGCGCGATCGCTTCGGCGAAGGCCGGCCGGGCGCGATCCCGATCGACATCGTCGAAGCGCAGCAACAGCGACCCGCCATGCCGCCGGGCGTGCAGATCGTTGGCCAGCGCGACCCGGGCGCCGCTGACGAAAAGATGACCGGTCGGACTCGGGGCGAATCGGACCCGGGTCATTCGTCGTCGTCGCCTTCCGCATCGTCGCGGCGAGGATCGAGTGCGCGCCAATCACGCTCTTCGGCGCCGGCTCGATTATCGACGAAATCGCCCAGTTCGGTCGCGCTGCGCCAACCGCCCTGCTCGGCGTCGACCACCAACGCATCCTCGCCGAACGCGAACCAGGCCTCCAGCACATCCTTCGCCGACATGCCCGGTGCGCGACACAGTTCGACCGAATCGCGGACATACCGCCGTGCGAACGCATTGGCCTGCATCAGCGTGGGAAATCCGCCGATTTCCTCGACAATTCCCTCCTCCGCGCCACCGGACAGGTCGAGGATACGGACCCGCCATCCACCCTCGGGGGCGAATAGGTCACTCATGGGATGCCCTGGACGTTAACAATCATATCGGCAGGCTAGTCCAAACGATGATTCGCGGGAACGTGGCCAATTCAGCACAGAGGGGCGTGACATTCCCGCACCAGTGCCCTGTAGCCCGTCACGTCGGCGGCAACCCGGTGGGAACACCAACCGTGGCTCCCGTGCGCTACCCCCTGGCGATCAGCGTCTGGTAAATATCGACATATTTCTCCGCCATCACCCGCGCCGAGAAATTCCGGTCCACGTGCAGATGCGTCGTCCGCCGGTCGATTTCTCCGATCCTGGCGATGCACCCAACCATCTGCTCGACATTGTCGACCAGAAACCCGGTCGTCCCGTGGACGATCAGTTCCGGCACCACGCCGCGCGCGAAACCGATAACGGGGCAGCCGAGTGCCATGGCTTCGAGGACGACGGTCGCACCGGGTTCCTCCCACGTGATGGGGTTGAGGAAGCCGCGCGCGTTGCTCAGCAGTTCGACCTTCTGTTCCATGTCGACCGGACCGATATACTTGATCTGCCCGTTGTCCACGAACGGCTCGATCTGCGTCTTGAAATAATCGACCGAGCGCTGAAAATTGGTCTCGACGATGCCGGCGAGGATGAGCGGGACGCCAGCCTGCTTTGCCGCCTGGATCGCGAGATGAGGGCCTTTTTCCTCGGTGAACCGGCCCAGCCAGGTGAAGTAATCGCCCGGTTCGCGGTCGCTGTAGGTATATTGCCGCATCGGAACGCCAAGGTGCACGACCCCCGCGACGTTGACCTTGTAAGGGATGTTCTCCCGCGCCTTGTGGCTCACGGTGACCAGCGGCGCCGGTTCGATCCATTCCAGAAAATATCGATCGGCGTCCCCGGTCCAGTCGTTCACCCGGTCGAACGGGAAGTTGGAGTGCATGGTCGTCACATGCGGTGTGGCGATGCCGGCCATCAGGGGAAACAGATACATGTCGGCGGTCGAGGAAAGATGGGTGTGCACCACATCGAACTCTCCTGCCCGTTCGAGCGATTTCGCCAGATGAAAGTAGGATTTCAAATGCGCCTGCCAGGGCACGCCCTCGGCGAGCAGGGACGTTGGAAAGTGCGAGACCAGTTTACCCGGCGAATGCGAATCGCCCGGGGCGAACAGCGTCACGTCGTGGCCCTGGGCCACCAGTTCCTCGACGATAAAGGCGATGATGGTTTCGGTGCCGCCGTAATTTTTGGGGGGGATGCTGATCCAGGGCGGGGCGATTTGGGCGATCTTCATCCGAATATCCATCTGTACGTGTCGTGGCCACCACCGTAGCCCGCCGGAACGATTTTCCGCAATCCGGCCGCCGATTGACGAACCGCGCCCAGCCGCCGAACCTGCCCCGACCCGCTGGAAGGTACCGTCCATGCCCCTGATCCATCACGTCATCGCCGGCAACGGGCTCACGCCCATCGTGTTCGTGCATGGCTTCGCCTGCGGCCTTTCCGATTGGGATGCGCAGGTGGCGCATTTCTCCCCGCGCCATCAGACGGTCGCGGTCGACCTGCGCGGCCATGGCGCGAGCCCGGGGTCGGCGGCGGATTGTTCGATCGAGCGCTATGGCGCCGACGTCGCGGAGGTCATGCGCGCGCTCAATCTCCCGCCGGCCGTGGTCGTCGGGCACAGCCTTGGCTGCCGGGTCGCGATCGAGGCCGCGTTGCAGGCTCCCGAACACACCAAAGCCGTGGTGCTGGTCGACGGTAGCCGGTTCGCCCCGGGCATGGGGCCCAGCCTGCGCGCCGCCTTCGCGCAACCGAACGGGTTCGCCA
The DNA here is from genome assembly GCA_903877125.1 of uncultured Acetobacteraceae bacterium. Classification (GTDB taxonomy): domain Bacteria; phylum Pseudomonadota; class Alphaproteobacteria; order Acetobacterales; family Acetobacteraceae; genus Rhodopila. The sequence goes on from CAIRCM010000157.1 coordinate 11,487, forward strand.
CCATGCAGCAGGGCCAATTCAAGGCCATGTTCACCGCCAAGAGCGACCCCGCCGTGATCGAAGCGGTGGTGCAGCGTGCAATCCGCCTACCGCGGGAGGTCGGCGAAAAGATGATGACCAATCTCCAGCGTTACGACGAGTACCGGCTGGTGGCGTCGCTGCGGTCCCTCACGGTGCCGGTGATGGCGATCCAGACCACCGCCACCAACGCGCAGCGGCAACGTTCGTCGTTGCAGCCGGGGCAAAGCTCGCCATACCTCGACCTGCTGCGGACCGAGATTCCGGGTGTGAGGATCGAGATCGTCGCGGATACCGGACATTTCCCGCAATTGGACGAACCGGAACGGACCAACGCACTGCTCGACAGCTTCTTGCGCGCGATCTGACCGATGCGGATGCCGATCTGGCCGCTCACGGCGACGCTCGCGGTACAGACCCTGGCGACGATGTCGCTCTATTCCCTGCCCTCCGTCGCGCCGGCGGTCGCGCATGACCTGGGGGTGAACGGGGCGCTGGTCGGGGGCTTCGTCGCCACGGCCTACGGCGTTGGCATCGCCTCGGCACTGCTGTCGCCGGCGCTCATCCGTCGACATGGTGGGGTGCGCGCGACGCAGGTCGTGCTGCTCGCCGCGCTGGGTATGCTGGTGATCGCGGCCACCGCGCAGGGCGTCGCCGCGCTGGGTATCGCCGCGGTCGTGCTGGGGCTGGCCTATGGCGCGGCGGCACCGGCGTCGACCCATCTGCTGGCGCCGAAAACGCCGGCTTCCGTGTTCAATATGATCATGTCGCTGCGGCAGATCGGGGTGCCGCTAGGGGGCGTCCTGGCCGCGCTGACCTTGCCGCCGCTGGTCTTCCATCTGGGCTGGCGCGGGGCGCTGCTGGCCGAGACCCTGCCGGTCGTCGCGCTGATCGTCGCGATGGAGCTTCCGCGCAAGACCTGGGATCAGGACCTCGACCGAAAGCGTTATCCGCTCGCGCAGACGGTGGTGCGGCCCTTCGTGCTGCTCAAGGACCGGCGCATCCGGCGCCTGTCCGCCAGTGCGTTCATTTTTTCCGGCCTGCAACTGTGCTTCGTCAGTTTCATGACGGTCCAACTGACGACCGTCGTGCATATCGACCTGATCTCGGCCGGGCGGATATTGGCGATTTACCAGATCGCGGGTTCCGTCACCCGGCCGATCTGGGGCTGGGTCTGCGACCGGTTCCTGACCCCGTCCAAAACGCTGGCGCTGCTTGGCCTCGGCATGGCGGCCGCCGCGGCGCTGACCGGGCAGTTTGGGCCGGGCTGGCCGGCATGGACGATCGTCCTGGTGACGCTCATGGCCGGTTGCACCGCCGGCGGCTACACCGGGATTGCCTATGCGGAATACGCGAGCCTTGGCGGCGCGCGGAGGACCGAGGCGACCGGCCTGGGCACCGCCCTGATGTTCGCCGGCGGCATGCTGATGCCCACGGCATTCGCCACCGCGATCACCGCGACGGGGAATTACGGACTGACCTACGGCGCGGCGGCGGTCTTGGCCCTGGTCGGAGGGATCATGCTGATGGGGCGCGCCAACAAAACCGGGGACACGTCATCGCCTCGGGAATGACCCGCCGGGCGCCAACCCTATCCGGCTAGCCGCCCCCGCCAGTCCGCGAGCACGTCCGTCAAAGTCTGCTCCCACGGGATGACCGGCGCCCAATGCAGGACACGCCGCGCGAGGCCACTGTCGCCGACGGCCACCGGAATATCGGTCGGACGCACCCGCGCGACGTCGGATTCGACCGTGGGGCTTTGCCCGGCGATCCGGCACAGATCGGCCAGCACATCGCCGATCCGCCGCGCGACACCGGACGCGAGGTTCAGGATGGTGCCGGGCGGCAACTCGGCATCCGGCGCGGTCAGGCAGGCGAGATAAGCGGCACAGATGTCGCGGACATCGAGAAAGTCCCGAGCGGTGTGCAACGCGCCAACGCGCATCGCGGTAGGACGGGGCGCGTGTTCCAGCCCTGCCAATTGGCGGGCGAAGGCCGGGACCACATAGGCGTCGGTCTGCCCGGGTCCGGTGTGATTGAACGGGCGCACCCGGATGGCCCGCAATCCCTCCTGCACCATCGCACCGATCGCGAGATCGGCGGCAGCCTTGGTGGCGGCATAAGTGTTCATCGGCGCGAGCACCGCCGTTTCATCGAGCGGCGCACCGGGGCGAAACGATGCGCCATAGACCTCGGACGACGATACGAACAGGAACCGACAGGCCGGTGCTTCGGCGAGCACCGCGCGTGCCAGAATCAGCGTGCCCATCAGGTTGACCGACCAGGCCAGGTCCGGTTCGGAGCGCGCCTGAACAGGCGAAGCGATGCCCGCGAGGTGAACGCAGGCATCGGGCGCGGCCGCCCGGACAGCCGCGGCCGTGGCCTGTTGATCGCAAATATCGAAATGCTCGGTGAACAGCGCGGCAGCCGGGCAGTCCCGCCGCAGGATCGTCACCAAATGCGTTCCGACAAAGCCGGACGCGCCCGTGATCAGAATGCGGCGAGGTTCAACCACGAGTCCCCGCGCGGTAGCGGGCCAGATCCGCCTCCACCATTTCGGCGGCGAGATCCTCCAACGACACGGTCGGCGTCCAGCCCAGGCGTTCGCGCGCCTTGGTGGGGTCGGCGTGCAGGATGTCGACCTCGGCCGGGCGCAGCAGGTCCTGGCGCGTGACCACATGCTCCTCGTAGTTCAGGCCGACATGGCCGAAGGCGAGCTTGCAGAATTCGTGGATCGTGGCCGTGCGACCGGTCCCGACGACGTAATCGTCGCCGGCATTCTGCTGCAGCATGCGCCACATCGCCTCCACGTAGTCCGCGGCATGACCCCAATCGCGCTTCGCATCCAGGTTTCCCAGCGACAATTCGCGCGCGAGATCGAGTTTGATGCGGGCGACCCCATCGGTGATCTTGCGGGTGACGAACTCGATGCCGCGCAACGGGCTCTCGTGGTTGAACAGTATCCCGGAAGAAGTGTGCATCCCGAAGCTCTCGCGATAGTTCACCGTCATCCAGTGCGCGTAAAGCTTGGCCGCACCATAGGGGCTGCGCGGATAGAACGGGGTTTCCTCGTTCTGCCGCGCCGCCTGGATCTTGCCGAACATCTCCGACGAGGACGCCTGGTAAAACCGCGCATGCGGGGCGGCGATACGCATCGCCTCCAGCATATTGACGCAGCCGAGGCCGGTGACGTTGCCCGTCAGCAGCGGCTGCTGCCAGGACGCGGCGACGAAGCTTTGCGCGGCGAGGTTATAGACCTCATCGGGTTGGCAGGCCTGGAGAATCCGGATCAGGCTGGACAGGTCCGTCAGGTTGCCGTCCATCAGTTCGACACGATCCAGCACGCCGATCCACCGCAGCCGCTCCCCCACGACGTCGGAGGACGCGGAACGACGCAGCAGACCGACCACCCGATAACCCTTGCCCAGGAGCAAGCGGGACAGATAGGCGCCGTCCTGGCCAGTGATACCGGTGATGAAAGCCGTGGGCATGGGGTCTCCGAACAACGGGAGACGCCGGTCTAAACGCTGACGGCGCGGGAATCCACCGCCCACCGTCCCGGAAATGGCCAACAAAGGGTTGACGGTCGCCGACATCGTTCGATTTAGTGCGCCCACGAAAACCGGAGAGACATCATGACCGAAGCCTGCATCGTCGGCTGGGCCCATTCGCCATTCGGCAAGCTGGAGGACCCCGACATCGAATCGTTGATCGGCCGCGTCGCCAACGCCGCCATCGCCGATGCCGGGATCGCCCCGCACGATATCGAGGGCACCTTCCTCAGCCTGTTCAACAACGGCTTCTCCAACCAGGATTTCCCGGCATCGCTGGTGCTGCAAAGCGTGCCGGAGCTTCGCTACACGCCGATCACCCGGTTCGAGAACGCCTGCGCCTCCGGCACCGCCGCCATCCATGGGGCGCGGGATTTCCTCCTGTCCGGCCGGGGCAAGTTCGCGATGGTCGTGGGCGTCGAGAAGATGACCGCCACGCCGGGCAAGGAAGTCGGCGACATCCTGCTGAAGGCGTCCTACCAGAAGGAGGAATCGGACATTCCCGCCGGGTTCGCCGGGGTGTTCGGCAAGATCGCGGAAACCTATTTCCAGCGCTACGGCGACCAGTCGGATGCGCTGGCGGCGATCGCGGCGAAGAACCACAAGAACGGCGTGGACAATCCCTGGGCGCAGATGCGCAAGGATTTCGGCTATGATTTCTGCCGCAATCCGTCCGACAAGAACCCCTACGTCGCCCCGCCGCTGAAGCGGACCGACTGCTCGCTGGTCTCCGACGGCGCCGCCGCGCTGATCATGTGCGATGAGGAAACCGCCAAAGCCATGGGCAAGGCCGTTCGCTTCCGCGCCGCCGTCCAGGTCAACGATTTCCTGCCCATCAGCAAACGCGACATCACCCAGTTCGAGGGTGCGGCGATGGCCTGGAAAAAGGCCTTGCAAACCGCCGATCTGAAACTGGGCGACCTTTCGTTCGCCGAAACGCATGACTGCTTCACCATCGCCGAACTCCTCGAATACGAGGCGATGGGCCTGACCGCTCCCGGCCAGGGCGCGCGCGCGGTGCTCGAAGGCTGGACGCACAAGGACGGCAAGCTGCCGATCAACGTGTCCGGCGGGTTGAAGGCGAAAGGCCACCCGATCGGCGCCACCGGCGTATCGATGCACGCGATCGCAGCGATGCAGCTCACCGGTCAGGCGCCCGAGGGGATGCAGTTGGCAAAAGCCGATATCGGTGCGGTGTTCAACATGGGCGGCGCGGCGGTCGCGAACTACGTATCGATCCTGGAGCCGGTCCGCTGATACCGACCGCCAATCTCGCACATCTGCTGATCCAGACGGCGCGCCGGTTTCCAAACCGACCGGCGATCGTCTGGCGGGACACGACCTGGACCTGGGCCAATTTCGCCGGACGGGTTCAGGCGGCGGCCGGCGCACTCGCCGCGCGCGGCGTGAAACACGGCGACAAGGTCCTGCTGCACGCCCGCAATTCCAATGCCGTGCTGGAAACCATGTTCGCCACCTGGATGCTCGGCGCCACCTGGGTTCCGACCAATTTCAGGCTCACCCCGCCAGAGGTATCGTATCTCGCGGTATCCTCCGGCGCCTCGGTCCACATCTTCGACAGCGCCTTCCCCGACCACGCCGCGATGGCTCGGACTGAAAATACCGGGTGCCGGCTGGAGATATGGATCGGCGATGGCCCGCTGACGTGGGAGGCGCTGGCGACCGAACCGCACCCGCCTCGGCGCCCGGCGGATGTCGATCGCGATCATCCCGCTTGGTTCTTCTACACCTCCGGCACCACCGGCCGACCGAAAGCCGGCGTGCTGACGCACGGGCAGATGGATTATGTCATCTGCAACCATCTGTGCGATCTGATGCCGGGAACGACCGAGGCCGATGCCTCGCTGGTGGTCGCCCCCCTGTCGCACGGCGCGGGCATCCATGCCCTGCCGCAAATCGCCCGAGGCGCACCGACGATCCTGCTGTCGGGCGAGCGGCTGGATTGCGAAGAGGCCTGGGCGCTGGTCGAGAAGCACCGCGTCACGAACATGTTTACCGTGCCGACGATCCTGACGATGCTGACCCGGCACGATGCGGTGGACCGGCACGACCATTCCTCGCTGCGGTATGTGATCTATGCCGGCGCGCCGATGTATCGCGCCGACCAGGTGCATGCTTTGCGCAAGCTGGGGCCGGTGCTGGTGCAGTATTTCGGCATGGGCGAGGTCACCGGCAACATCACGGTGCTGCCCCCTGCCCTGCACAGTCTGGACGACGGCGATATGCCCGTGGGGTCCTGCGGTTTCCCGCGCACCGGCATGGATGTGACCATTCTGGGCTCGGATGGCACGCATCTGCCGGCCGGCACGACCGGGGAAATCTGCGTGCGTGGTCCAGGCGTGTTCGCCGGCTACCACAACAATCCCGAAGCCACCGCCAAGGCGACAACCTTCGGCTGGTTCCATACCGGGGACCTTGGCCATATGGACGAGCGCGGTTTCGTCTACATCACCGGCCGCGAATCCGACATGTACATCTCCGGCGGATCGAATGTGTATCCGCGGGAAATCGAGGAAGTCCTGCTCACCCATCCCGCCGTCGCAGAGGCCTGCGTCCTCGGCCTCCCGCACGAAAAATGGGGCGAGTCGGGGGTTGCGGTGCTGGTTCTGGAAGCTGGGGCCAAAGTCGGGGAAGACGAACTTCTGGCGCATCTGGAGGGAAAGCTGGCAAAATACAAATGGCCGGCATCCTTTGCCTTTTGGCCCGAACTGCCAAAATCCGGCTACGGCAAAGTGACCAAGCGCGATGTGCGCCGATTGCTGGAAGCCGAGACAAACCCAGGGACACGGCCATGATCGACCCCGCGAAGATTTACGACTACCACGCCCATATCTACTACGACGCAGTCAGCCGGCCCCGCGCAGAGCTGTTGCGGCGCTGGATCGAGGAACGGTTCACCGTCCGAATGGGCCGCTGGCACGATGTTCCGGTCGGCCCGCATCCCTGTGCGATGTATCAGGTGGCCTTCGCGCCGGATCAGTTCCCGACATTGGTGCCGTTCATCATGATGAACCGAATGGGCCTGACGGTGCTGCTGCATCCGGAGGCCGGGCGTCCGCGCGACGATCACACCCTGCACGCCACCTGGATGGGTGAGGTCCTGCCGCTGCGTACATCGGTGCTTTCAGAAGTGGACAAGTCGAACCCAGCCTGATTACAGTTCCTCCCAAGAAAAAAGCCGCGCCTGACGCGGTGGGAGGACACAATGGCAGACATCGAATTTTCAACGATGCGCAAAGTGGCTTGGCGTCTCGTTCCGTTCCTCGGGCTGGCGTATTTCGTCAACGCGCTCGACCGGTTCAACGTTTCCATCGCCGCACTGACGATGAACAAGGCGCTGGGCCTGTCCGCAACGACCTACGGGTTGGGCGCCGGCGCGTTCTTCTGGAGCTACGTGCTCTTCCAACTGCCCGCCAACGCGGCGCTGGCGAGGATTGGTGCCCGGAGGTGGCTGGCCTGCGTGATGTTGGCCTGGGGCATATGCTCAACCTGCACCGCCTTCGTGACGGACACCGTGAGTTTCGTCGGGATCCGCTTCCTGTTGGGCATTGCCGAGGCCGGTTACTTTCCGGGTGTCGCCTGGTTCATGACCCGCTGGTTCCCCGCCCGTCATCGTGGCCGAGCGATGGGGCTGTTCTATGCGTGCGGCGCGGGTGCGAGTGTGCTGGGCGGGCCATTGTCGGGCAATCTTCTGCAACTCGATGGCTGGCACGGTGTCGCCGGCTGGCAATGGGTGTTCCTGATCGAGGGGGTTCCGGCCGTCATCCTGGCCGCCATCTGCCCGTTCATGCTGCGCGACTCAGTGGCGGAGGGGACATTCCTGCGCGCCGAGGAACGCGACTGGCTGGCCGAACGCCTCGCGGCCGAGAACCGTGAAAAGGCCGGTGGCCATCTGACCCTTATTCAAGCCCTGACCAACCCGGTCGTGGTCGCGATGATCGCCGGGTATGCGCTGATCGGGTTCGGCGTGTATGGAAAAAACTTCTTTCTGCCGCTGATGATCAAAGGCATGGGCTTCTCCGATCTGACGGTGGGCTACCTCTCGGCGCTGCCCAACCTCGCCGGCTGCGTGGCGATGATCCTGCTGTCCCGCAGTTCCGACCGCACCGGGGAGCGACTGTGGCACGTGGCGGCCCCCTGCTTGATCGCGAGTTTCGGCCTGATGTTGGTCGGCTTGACCCTGCACAACTATCCGATGGTCGCCCTCGTGGCCTACTGCATCGCCGGATTCGGGATCTCCGGCACCCTGCCGACGTTCTGGAACCTGCCGACGGCGTTCCTCGGGCCGGCCGCGGCGGCGGGGGGCATCGCGATCGTCAACTCGATCGGCAATGTCTCGGGCTATGCCGCCCCTCAGTTGGTCGGCGTCGTCCGCGACTACACCGGCGGCTACGAAGTTCCGATGATGGTGGTCAGTGTGTTCATGCTCGCCGCCGCTGGCGCGCTGTTGTTGACACCGGTTTTGGCGGCGCGGCAGGCCCGCGTCGCTTGACATCGCAATCCCCGGCCTCATCATCGTGGCAACAAGGGAGTCCGCGATGTCCAGGCTTGATGATTGTTACAATGTGTTCGACCTCCGCGACGCGGCCAAGCGCCGCCTGCCGCGAGCGGTGTTCGAATTCGTGGACCGGTCAACCGAAGACGAATTGGCTCTGAGGAACAATCGCGCGGCGTTCGAACGGATCAAGCTGCGGCATCGGTCTTTGGTGGATGTGTCGGGCCGGCAGACCAAAACGACATTGTTCGGCAAGGAAATCGCGCTGCCGATGGCGATCGCGCCCACCGGCGCCGCCGGGCTGTGCTGGCACGAGGGCGAACTGGAACTGGCGAAGGCCGCGGCGAAAGCGAAAATCCCGTTCACCCTGGCCACCGGCGCGATGACCAACATGGAGAAAATCGCCCGCGAGGCGAATTTCCGCCTGTGGTTCCAGCTTTATGTCTGGAAGCAGCGCGATCTGTCCTATGGCCTGATCGAACGCGCGAAAAATGCCGGTTTCGAGGCACTGATCGTCACCACCGATACCATCGTGCCCCCCAATCGCGAGTACAACGCCCGCAACGGTTTCAACATCCCGTTCAAACCGAATATGCGTTTTACCTTCGATATCATGCGCAAGCCCGAGTGGTTCATCAACGTGCTGGTGAAATACCTCACGACCATCGGCATGCCGCGCAACGAAAACTACCCGCCGCAATATCAGAAGGCGCTTCGGTCGGACCCGAAAATGTTCGACGTCATGCGTCAGGACAATCTGAACTGGGAGGATGTGAAGATCTTCCGCGACAAGTGGCCGGGCATCCTGATGCTGAAGGGCATCAACCGGGTCGACGATGCGCTGAAGGCAGCCAGCCTGGGTGTGGACGGCATCATCGTATCCAACCACGGCGGACGCAACATGGACAGCGCCGCGGCGACCATCGACATGCTGCCGGAAATCGCCCAGGCGGCGGGCGACAAGATCACCGTATTGCTCGATTCCGGCGTCCGGCGCGGATCGGACATCGTCAAGGCCGTGGCCCTGGGCGCCAAATGCGTGCTGACCGGGCGCGCGACCCTGTATGGCACGGCAGCAGGCGGTGAGGCCGGGGCGGCCAAGGCGGTCAATTTCATCAAGACCGAGATGGACAAGACCATGGCCTACACCGGTTGCAACGGTGTCGATGAAATCTCCACCGACATCTTCTTTGGCGACCGGGAACGCAACACGATGGTTGGGGCGTAGCCAGGTGAGTGCGCTCGACGATTGCTACAATATCTTCGACCTCCGAGCGGCGGCCAAACGCCGGCTGCCGCGCGGTGTGTTCGAGTTCGTCGATCGCGCGACGGAAGACCACCTCGCGGTAACCGGCAACCGGAGAGCGTTCGAGGACGTCAAGTTGCGGCACCGGTCGCTGGTCGATGTGTCCGGGCGTTCGACCAGGACCACGCTGTTCGGCAAGCCCGCTGCCCTGCCGATGGTGATCGCACCGACTGGAGCGGCGGGCCTGTGCTGGTATCGGGGCGAATTGGCATTGGCCAAGGCCGCCGCGGCGGCGGGCATTCCGCTGACCCTGTCCACCGCATCGATGACGGCGATGGAAACGATCGCCACCGAGGCCGGCGGTCGCCTATGGTTCCAGCTTTACGTCTGGAAACGCCGCGACCTGTCGTATCAGATCATCGAGCGTGCGAAGGCTGCGGGCTACGAGGCACTGATCGTGACCGTCGATTCCGCCGTCGCCGGCAACCGCGAGTACAACAACCGCAACGGTTTCGCCTTGCCGTTCAGCCCCAACCCGCGCTTCCTGATGGATGTCGCCCGCCATCCATCCTGGACGCTGGGGGTGATGGGCCGGTACCTGATGACCATCGGCATGCCGAAGCACGAGAATTACCCGGCCGAGTTCCAAGCCGAGATCACCAGCGGTGCTGCCGGACGGCGCGACGAGATGCGGATCGACTCGCTCAACTGGGACGATATCGCGAAATTCAGGGATATGTGGCCCGGTATCCTGATGCTGAAAGGCGTCAACCGGATCGACGACGCGATGAAGGCGATCACCTACGGTGTCGACGGCATCATCGTTTCCAACCACGGCGGCCGCAACATGGACAGCGCGGCGGCGACGTTGGACGTACTGCCGGAAATCGCCGGCGCTGTCGGCGACAAATGCACGGTCATTCTGGATTCGGGCGTGCGCCGAGGGTCCGACATTGTCAAAGCGCTCGCACTGGGTGCCAAAGCGGTTCTAACTGGTCGGGCAACGCTCTACGGGACCGCGGTGGGTGGGCAGGACGGTGCGGCAAAAGCGATCGGGATGATCAAGACCGAGATGGACAAGACGATGGCCTACACCGGCTGCAACACCGTGGACGAAATATCGACCGATATTTTCTTCCGGGACAGGCGCGATAATCAACACTGAGGAGTTTCAACCATGTCAGCCGCTTTGCAGATGCCCCAGATGTCCGATGCCGAGTGGGAGGCGCGGTGCGAACTCGCCGCCGTCTACCATGTGAACGAACACCTCGGCTGGACCGACACGATCAACACTCACATGACCGTGCGCGTCCCCGGCGAGCCGAACCATTTCCTGATCATCAACTACGGCATGATGTTCGATGAGGTCACCGCGTCCTCTCTCGTTAAAATGGACATGGAGGGCAACGTCCTGACGCCGGGCGGGCGTTTCAACAACGCCGGCTTCACCATCCACAGCGCGGTATACAAGGCAATCCCCAGCGCCAACTGCGTTCTGCACACCCACACCCGCGCTGGCGCGGCGGTATCGATGCTGAAAAAGGGCCTGCGCCCGATCAGTCAGGACGTGCTGGGGGTATATGACGAGATCGCCTACCACACCTACGGCGTCCCCGCGTCGGTCGAGGAATGCGAGGAACTGGCGAAATCCTGCGTGCATGGCAGCTGTGTCGTTCTGGAAAACCACGGTTTGCTGACATACGGCGAGACAGTGCACGGCGCGATGATGCGCATGTGGCAAATGGAACGCGCCTGTGAGCTGGAAGTATTGGCTCGGCAGATGGGCGAAGAGCCCGTCGCGATCAGCAATTACGTGATCCAGAAGGCGGCCGAGCGCGGCAAGAAGCGCCGGGCGACGAACGAGTATGGGTTGAACGAATGGAAGGGTCTGGTGCGGCAGGTCGAACGGAAGGGGTTCGATTTCCGGGTGTAACCACCCTGCCCCGCCTGGCGTCTATGGACGTCAGCCGGGGTAGACTTCCTCAAGCGTCATCGTCATCCCCGGCGGGTCGAGCACTAACGTGCCGGCCGTGACGATACGTGTCTGAATGTCGGCCCCGCCTTCGGGACGGCGATGATGCACGACCCGCGGTTCGTCGGCCCAGAAAATCAAATAATGCCGCAGCGATGGCAGCAGGAAATAGCCCGCCATTTTTCGCGTGAGATCGACGTGGCGGGTACTGGGCGAGAGAACCTCGACGATGATCACCGGGTCTGGAACGGCGATAGCGTCATCCGGCAGCGGCCCGCCGCACCGCACGACCGCGTCAGGCTCGTAATCGCTTTCTCCGGTCTCGACCGTCATCCCGTCCGGATAGACGTGGCATGAAAGCCCGGCAGCCAGGATCGCTTGGCGTAGCGCCAACCATGCCAACGCCTTACGATCGGCATGACTGGCCCGCTCCGCCGACATGCGAACGACCCGCCCCTCGACACGCTCGAACCGGCCGGACGGCTGCGCCAACACCCAGCTTCGGTATGCCTCACGGGTCATCACGAGGTCGGTGTCAAGATCGGGAACGGCGTCAACCATGCGTGGCTCCTCGGCACGATCTTAACACAGGAGCCACCACGCTGAAGCGGAAAACCGGCCCCTAGGCCGCCTTGCGCACCAACATCCCCTGCGCGATCAGCGTCTCCGCGATCTGCACCGCGTTCAGCGCCGCACCCTTGCGCAGGTTGTCCGACACGCACCAGAACGAAATCCCGTGCGCCACCGTCGGATCCTTGCGGATCCGGCTGACGTACACCGCGTCTTCCCCCGCACATTCCAACTGCGTCATATAGCCGCCGTCCTCCCGCACATCGACCACCTCGACGCCCGGGGCGTTGCGCAGACAGGCCCGAGCCTGGCCGGCAGTGATGGGATTGGCGAATTCGACGGTGACCGCCTCACCGTGACCGATGAACACCGGCACGCGCACGCAGGTCGCGAAAACCTCAATCGCGGGGTCGAGGATTTTCTTGGTCTCGACCACCATTTTCCATTCTTCCTTGGTCGACCCGTCATCCATGAACTTGTCGATATGGGGAATGCAGTTAAAGGCGATCTCCTTGGTGAAGATCTGCGGAGGGCTCTTTTCATGCACGAAGGAAGACCGTGTGTGGGCGAACAGCTCGTCCATCGCTTCCTTGCCGCCGCCGGAGGTCGACTGATAAGTCGAAACCACCACGCGCTTGACACCGAATTCGTCGTGCAGCGGCTTCAACGCCACGACCATCTGGATGGTCGAGCAGTTCGGGTTCGCGATGATGCCGCGCTTGGTATATTGCTTGATTGCTTCGGGATTGACCTCCGGCACCACCAGGGGAATGTCCGCGTCCATGCGGAACTGGCTGGTGTTGTCGATCACGATGCAGCCCTGCGCGGCGGCGCGCGGCGCATGGATCGCAGAGACCGACGCGCCGGGGCTGAACAGACCGATATCGGTGCCGGTGAAATCGAACGTCTCAAGGTTCTTCACCGTGAGCACGGTTTTCTCGCCATAAGAGATTTCCGCCCCGGCCGAGCGGCCGGACGCGAGCGCGATCACTTCCGACGCCGGGAAGTTCCGCTCGTGCAGGGTTTTCAACATTTCGCGTCCGACCGCCCCGGTGGCGCCGACAACCGCGACCCTGTAGCTCATCTCGATCTCTCCTGATTGACAAGGGGCGCACCGTTAACGGCACGCCCCCGGTTAAGCAAGTGTTTCTACGCGACGTGCTCTTAAGTGAACCGGGGCATAACCTGGGTCCAGAACTTCTCGATCGAATTCATCAGCTTCGCATGCGGAATCAGGCCGTTGTAGGTGTAGCAGAATACCCACTCCACGTTCTGGCGCTTCATGTTCGCCTCCAGCCCGCGGATCACCGTATCCACCGTCCCGGCCAGGATGTAGCCCTGGGCGACCGCCTGCTCCGGCGTCAGATACTGACCCGACTTCGAATCCAGCATGCCGCGGCGGAAGCCGAACGGTTCGAACCAAGCGCGGCCGGTGAACTGTCCGGAATCGGCCCATAGCGCCAGCGCTTCCTCGTCGGTGTCGGCGATGATCACGTCGCGCAACAAGCCCGTCCCATGCGTGCGCGGACGGCCGGAGACCTCGGCATACACGTCGTACAGCGGTTCCTCGTACTCCGGCAACATCGCCGGCAGGATGGCGGTCACGCCTTCCCGGGCAGCCCAACGGATGGAATTTTCCGACGACGCGAACGGGAGAAACACCGGCGGATGCGGCTTCTGCAGCGGCTTCGGGACCACGCCGACCGACTTCAAAATGCCGTCCTCGACACCCTTCCCCCATTTTTGGGTCGTCGGCAGCGTCCATGGCGTTTCGCCGGCGGGGATTTTCCAAAACTGCCCGTCATGGGTGATCATCTCCTGCTTCCAGGCCTTTTTGATGATCTCCCAGTTCTCCTCGAACGCGGCGCGGTTGGCCGCGTCGATGGCATCGTGCTGGTGCGGCAGGGCGCCGCTGACGCCGTGGGTCTGCTGCGCCATGATGTCCACCCAGCGCCGCTGATAGCCACGCGCGAACCCGGCATTCGCACGCCCGCCGGTCATGTGATCGAGCATCGCGATGTCCTCGGCCACACGCAGCGGATTTGCCGCCGGCAGCACGATCCCCAACTGGCCCACGCGGATGCGCTTGGTCTGCATGGCGAAGTACAAATCCAGCAGCACCGGATTGTTGGAAACCTCGAACCCCTCGATATGGAAATGGTGTTCGGTGAAGCTGACGGAATTGTAGCCGAGGTCGTCGGCGAGCCGAATCTGCTCGCTCAGCTCCGCCAGCATGCGCTGGTAGAACGCCGGGTTCGTACCCGCCATCCCGGATTCGATCTCAGGCCGGCTGCCGATGCTGGGGAGGTAAAAAAGGGAGGCCTTCACGTATTCAACTCCGTTCGGTTCAACGTTGGCTGGTTTTCTGGCGCGTTTCGGCGTCCGGCGCTAGGGTAGCGCGGTCGTCACCGACTCCAATCTCATTCAGGGAGAAATATCGCATGTTGAAACGCACCTTATTGGCGGCGGCTGCCGTCTTCGCGGTTGCGACCGCGTCGCACACCGGGACGGCCGCCGCGCAGATTCGCATCGCGGCTGTCGGTCCCATGACCGGCGAATATGCATCCTTCGGACAGCAGATGAAGCTCGGCGCGCAGCAGGCTGTCGACGACATCAACAAGGCCGGCGGTATCCTTGGCCAACAGTTGGTGCTGGAAGTCGGCGATGACGCCTGCGATCCGAAGCAGGCCGTATCGGTCGCCAACCAGATGGCCGCCAAGAAGGTGCTCCTGGTCGCCGGTCATTACTGCTCGGGCAGTTCCATCCCGGCATCGAAGGTGTATGCCGAGGAAGGTATCCTGCAGATTTCTCCCGCCTCGACCAATCCCGCCTATACAGAAAAAGGCGGTTGGAACACATTCCGCGTCTGCGGCCGCGATGACGAACAGGGCCAGGTCGCCGGGCAGTATCTGGCGAAGAATTTCAAGGGCCAGAAGATCGCGATCCTGCACGACAACACGACCTACGGCAAAGGCCTCGCGGACGAGACCATGAAGTCCTTGCATGCGGCCGGCGGCAAGGAAGCGCTGTACACCCCCTACACGCCTGGTGAGAAAGACTACTCCGCCCTCATCAGCCGCATGAAGCAGGCCGGGATCACGGTGATCTATGTCGGCGGGTATCATACCGAGGCCGGATTGATCATCCGACAGGCCAAGGAACAGGGCATGAAGGCCACGCTGGTCGGCGGCGACGCGCTGGTGACCAAGGAGTTCTGGCAGATCGCCGGCGACGCCGGCGCTGGCACGCTGATGACCTTCTCCCCCGATCCGCGCCTGAACAAGGCCGCCGCCGATGTGGTGGCGAGCTTCAAGGCCAAGGGCATCGATCCCGAGGGTTATGTTCTCTACACCTACGCCGCCGTGCAACTCTGGGCGGAAACAGCGAAGAAGATCAAAAGCACCGATCCGAAGAAGGTCGCCGCGGCGCTGAAGGCGTCCGGCAACTGGCCATCGGTGTTGGGCCCGATGTCGTTCACCCCGAAGGGCGATCCCAAAGGCGCGGGCTACGTGCTTTATATCTGGAAAAATGGTGCCTACGCACAGATGTAGTCGCCACCTGGGGTAGGCCGGCCTCTCGCGAGACCGGCCCATCCGTTACCGCTTTCTCGTAAGGCAACGCTGGCAAATAAGTGCGCCAGCACGCCAGCAAAGTTGCCGCCAAAACATAACCTTAGGGCCTGTTCGACACCGCTGATCGATTCGATTAATGTTGAACAGGCCCTAAGCTCGATCTTGACTTTGACGTCGTAGATCGCCACGATAATCAGCAAGAGGATGAGATGGCTCATCATCTCATTTACCCTCCAGGTTAACGGCCGGTGCGGGATTGCACCGGCCGTCTCTGTTTACCGGCCAATGGTTAACCGACCGTTAACGCGGCGCGGAAATCGTCCCCGACCCTTGACCCGGCACGGCACCATGCGCCACCCATTTCCCACCGAAGCGGGAGAGCGAAGCATGGATGCGGATTACATCGTCGTGGGCGCCGGATCCGCCGGCTGCGTCGTCGCCGCTCGGCTGTCCGAAACCGGTGCCAAGGTGGTCCTTCTGGAAGCCGGGCCCAAGGACACCAACATGTGGATCCACATCCCCGCGGGCATGCTGAAACTGCTCTACCATCCCGTGGTCAACTGGAACTACAGCAGCGAACCGACCGATGGCAGCGGCGGTCGACGAATTCATTGGCCGCGCGGCAAGACCCTCGGCGGATCCTCCTCGATCAACGGCATGCTCTACGTCCGCGGCAATCCCGCCGATTTCGACGGCTGGGCGCAGATGGGCTGCCGCGGCTGGAGCTTCGACGACGTCCTGCCGCTGTTCCGCAAATCCGAAACCTACAAACAAGCCGACGACCCGGAATATCGCGGCACCGGCGGCCCGCTGAAGGTCGAGGACTACCGCACCATTCTGCCCCTGACCCACCGCTTCATCGAAGCCGCCCAACAAGCCGGCTTTCCGTTCAGCAAAGACCTCAACGGCCGCGAGCAGGAGGGGGTCGGCTACTCCCAGATGACCCGCAAGGGCCAATGGCGCGGCTCGACCGCGCAAACCTTCCTGAAGGAAGCCCAGTCCCGCCCCAACCTGAGGGTCGAAACCGAAGCCGTGGCCACCAAATTGCTGTTCGATGGAAAGCGTTGCGTGGGTGTCGCTTTCCGCCAGCGCGGCCGCGATATCGAACTGAAAGCCGGACGCGAGGTGATCCTCAGTGGCGGTGCCATCAACTCCCCACATTTGCTGCAAATCTCCGGCGTTGGGCCGGCCGAGCACTTGCAGTCGATCGGTGTTCCGGTGGTGCATGATTTGCGGGGGGTGGGTGGCAATCTGCAGGATCATTACGTCGCCCGGGTGTCGCATCGCGTCCGGGGCGAAATCTCGATCAACAAACTCGCGCGGGGATTTCGGCTCGCGCGAGAGGTGGCGCGCTTCTATCTGATGGGCAACGGCGCACTCACCTTCGGCGTCACGACCGCGCAGGTCTTCACCCGCTCCCGCCCCGAACTCGCCAGCCCCGATCTCCAATTGTTGTTTACCCCCGCCAGTTACGACGCGGGACGGCTGGGCCACCTGGAGCGGGAGAATGGCATGACCGTCGCGGTCTGCCCGGTGCGGCCGGACAGCCGCGGCACCATTATGGCGCGATCCGCCGATCCGTTCGAAAAAGCGGTTATCACACCGAATTACCTGTCCGATCCGGCCGACGTTCAGGTTCTGCTCGCCGGCACCCGGTTCGCGCGCGACATCTTCGCGTCCCCGGCCATTTCAAAATACAGCGCGGTGGAAACGCTGCCGGGGCCGGATGTGCGCACCGACGAACAGCTGACCCAATATTTCAAGGATTTCGGTTCCACGATCTACCACCCCGTCGGCACTTGCCGCATGGGCGAAGGCCCGGCCGCCGTGGTGGATTCGCGCCTGCGCGTGCACGGGATTGCCGGGCTGCGGGTCGCGGACGCATCCATCATGCCAACGTTGACGACGGGCAACACGAATGCCCCCACGATCATGATCGGCGAGAAGGCGGCGATGATGATAAAGGAAGACGCTGCGGTCCAGGTATCGTAAATAACGGTCGCTGCAAGCCGCGTCGGAACAACCGGCGTGGACAAGGGGTAGATTCTAGAAAAAGGGCATCGATCGCATGCCAGACGGGATGCGTGCGGCGCGTTTTACGACGGGTGCCTTGCCGCGGCAGGCACGCTATGACGCTTGGCGCCACCTGATCTCCGCCGTGTTCGAGCCCAGTATGCCCGCGGGTCACGGCTGCAAAGACCTGAGGGCCGAAGCCAGCGTCGCATACTTCAGAAACGCACTGATCGCCTGTGCAACAGCCGAGGCGCAGCATTTCACCCGTTCCCAGCGGCTGATCGCGGCGGAAGGTCTGGATCATTATATCGTGCAGGTTTAGCCCATCTTATTCACCGTTCTATTCCGCACACACAAATTATCGTGCCGCGCTTGGCGTAGGCACGCCTTCCCCTCTGCTGGTTTGACCGCGTTTTGGACCATATCTGGCAGGCGCTGGGGGTTGGCTGGCAAGGGA
>CAIRCM010000158.1 GCA_903877125.1 uncultured Acetobacteraceae bacterium
GTCCCTTGCCAGCCAACCCCCAGCGCCTGCCAGATATGGTCCAAAACGCGGTCAAACCAGCAGAGGGGAAGGCGTGCCTACGCCAAGCGCGGCACGATAATTTGTGTGTGCGGAATAGAACGGTGAATAAGATGGGCTAAAGAGCACAGTCAGCGGACGACATGAGATTGTAGACAAGACTGTTCTGCGGCCGGAAGCAAGAATTATCCTGCCCGGTGTGCCCGATGATGGCTGCGTCGTGCCACTGGCTAACTGGCGACAAGAAGTGGAGACGGCGTTCGCTCGCAATTCCAATGGTCCGGCCGTCGATGTTGAAGTCAACATATCGGACGTTACCACGCACCGTCTGGCGGTGATTGGCCTGTCGAACGTCAGGCGCCGCATACTCTTCAAGTCGAAAGATGTGGCATCGCTTGAGCCGATTTCTCTTTATCGTCGCGACGAAACTCAAGACGGGGACAGGGGTGATTTCGTCACCTATATGACCGTCCCCTCAATGGTTCCCGACACGCCACCTCATCCGGCCATTCAACTGGTACTGCAATCCTCCCGTGGCCGGCAGCGTCCGTTGTGGACCGAAAAAGACCGGACGTCTTTGTTGGTGGCTTTGCGAGATGCCTTGCCTGTTTCGGCCACGCTTGGATACGGCGCTGCGTTTAGGCAACAGGCCAAGCAGCCCGTCCACGCAGCCATGCGGGTCGGCAGCAATGGCCGGCCAGCGGACACCGTCTACACTACCACAGTGCTGGTCGAACGGGACCCGCAAAAGATACCGTCGGCCGCGGTTGCCGATTTGGTTCAGACGACAGGCCCTTATGTCATCGTGCCCGGGCATGGATTGGTCGAGCCCGGCGGCGCCCGCCATTCCACTGTCTTTTATCCGGCCGAGACCCGGAACGACGCGATCGTGGCAAGCGTCGAATCGGATGCCCTGACCCAGTATGACCCCGAACACAGGGCGACCAACGTGCTCGATTGCTCGCTGGCGAAGGTCACAGGAAATTTTTCGGAGCACCTCCCCGTGGCTGGCATTCCCCCGATTACCGGGTATCTGACGATTGCGCCGGATCATCGTGGCAAAATGGTATACGTTTGCAAATCTGATGGCACGCAGATCAAATGCAACATCGTCGGAGTGGGGCTTCAGGCCGATGCTATGGGGCCAGGCGGCGTTACCCACACCTATGACGGAATGTTTACCGTCGCGCGTGTTGACGATGACAGTCCGGTTACAAATATGGGGGATAGCGGCTGTCCTGTTCTCTACTACGAACAAGGTAAGACATTGATATGCGGCATGGTCATAGCTGGGCCTGACAAAGACGTCCGTGGCAGAGCCGAGCGGGAGCCAAGCGCTGCCGCGAATTTCGTCAGGCCGCAGACGCTATGTTTGCCGATTGATCGCGTGATGGCCTTCTATGGCGTGAAACCGATGGGGAAGCGGCCATGACGACCTTTCACCAGGCTGCGGCCGCCATCGCCAAGACGCGCGCGCTGATCGATAAACTAGGCGGCGTTACCCAGGAAATCGTGCCTGAGGTTGGAAAAAAAGGTTGGTATCTGCGTGCACGCACAGTCACGCCGCTTCGCTGGCCAGACGTGCTGAAAGCGACCAAAATCGGAATGGTCGAAGTGATCTTCCAATCTGATTATGATAGGCCGCTCCCAACGCAGCCACGCACACGAATGACTGACACGGAAATTCTGGCGCTACCCCGCTTTTCAGGTCGGCGCTAGAGGTCGGCGGTTTAGGACGACGGTAACGCCGTTACCTGACCCTTCGTTCGCCGAGAACATTCGGCAGAAAGCCGAGTGTCCGAAATCAGCCGCTCAGACGCTGTCGGTTCTGCGCCATCCTCCCATCAAACTCCTTCCGGTAGCCAGGGCTCCGGCGCCCGGCAATCGATATCCGTTGCCACATCGACAACCACCGTCTCATCCGACGCCAGCGCGTCCCTCAGCGCGGGGCCGATCTGCGACGGATCCTCGACACGGATCCCCCGCAGCCCGAACACCTTCGCCACGTCCGAGAAATTGGTCGGCCCAAACCGGACCAGTTCCCGCACATCGCCGGGTTTGTTTCCCTGCTGGCGCTGGATGTTCGGCCAGCCCTGGCCGAAGCCGGAGTTGTTGTTGATCACCAGCACGATCGGGATGCCGCGCCGTTTCGCCGTCTCCAACTCCGTCAAATGGTAGTAGATCGCCCCGTCGCCGGACCAGCAGATGACTTTGCGGTGCGGCGCGGCGCATTTTGCGCCGAGCGCGGCCGGGAAGGACCAGCCGAGCGAACCGGCGGCGCGGAGGTAGGTCTGCCCCTCCCCGTTAAGCTCGACCAACGAGCTGGTCCAGATCGACGAATAGCCGGTATCGGCGACCAGAATCCCGTCATGCGGCAGGGCAGCGGTGATCTCGGCGCACAGTCGGTCGGGCCAAATGCCTACCGCGTTGCTCGCCAGTGCCGGCGCCCGTTCGGCGCGCCATGCGGCCATGACCCCAGCGGCCCAGTCGGCGAATCCCTTGTCGCGTTTCGCGCCGGCCAGCGCGTGCGCCAGCTTCGCCAGCGTTGCTTTTGGATCGCCCATCACGCCGAGGGTGTTGGGATAGGAGCGGCCGAGCTCCGTAGGGTCGAGGTCGATCTGCAGGCAGGGCGTGTCGATCGCTGGGATGCGCCATGTGTGCGTCGTCTGGTCGCCGGTATCGCAGCCCACGAAGAACACCATCTCCGCCGCATGCACGATTCGGTTGGTCGGCGGCGCCGCGTAGTTCCCCGAACACCCGACTGACAGTCGGTGCCGGGTGGGCACGACGCCGCGCCCGCCCAGGGATGTCGCGATCGGGGCCCCCAGCAACTCCGCCACTGCCAGCAGTTCGGGGCCGGCCTGGGACGCTGCCGCGCCCTCCCCCGCCACGATACAGATTTTCCCCGCAGCCAACAAAGCCGAGGCCATGCGCTGAATCTCATCGTCCGACGGCGCGGGGCGGTACGGTGGCATCGCCAATTGGAATGCGGGATCGGCGACCGGCGCCTCATGCACCAAGCCGGCCTCGATCACTTCGGCCTGCAAACCGTTCAGGTCGAGATGGGCAGGGCGCGGCGTGCCGGTCATCGCCTCCCGCCATGCCTGCCGCATCAGCCGCGGCAGATCAGACGCCGCATCCACCCGAGCGGAAAATTTCGTCACGGACGAGAACATCGGCTGATGCGGGATTTCCTGATACGCGTTGCGGTGCTGCATCGAAGGCTGCTTGTGGCCGGTCATCGCGATCACCGGCACCCGGCCCAGATAGGCATCCTGCAGGCCGGAGGCGAGATTCGCCGCGCCGACCGACTGGGCGAAGCAGATGCCCGGTTTGCCGGAAATTCGCGCGTACCCATCCGCCATGTAGGCCACGGCCTTTTCGCTATGACCCAGCACACGCTGAACGCCGAGCGTGCCCAGCTCGATGAGCGTGCGCCGCAAAACCGCGTCGATGAAGAACACATGGCTGGTACCGTTCGCCGCCAGGCTGCGCGCGAGATACTCGGCCCCGGTCACGGGCTCGGTCATTGGCGTTTCTCCCTTTGTTTGTCGGCGCGAAGTCTACGCGGCACCCGAGGGGGCGACAATCTCGCGGCCTAAGAGTGCCCTGACGGCTGGAGAATCGAACACAAACCGGACAAGAACCCCCAGCAGGACCGATACGATCCACCACCAGGCCAGTTCGTTCACAAACCAGGCGCCGTAGAGAAACAGCGATCCGTGTATCGGGAAGGCCGATCCGCCAACCATCACGGCCAGCGCCCGGCGTAATGGGATGGCCCACATAACCAGCAGGATCGCCCACGCGGTGCCACGGAAAAGCAACGACGACCGCCCGATGAACCAACACGCCGGCAGCACGAACAACAAAAAGATGCCGCGATAGCCCGCGTTCGCCCCCGCAAAAAAGCAACCGCAGATCAGCAGTGCGCCGATCGTCAGGAACAGATGTGCCCTCTCCGGCAAGGCCGCGACCGCTCGGGAAACCGTCTGCCGCGTCCGGAACAGGATCATGAAGAGGGACCACATCAGAAATCCTGCTGAAACGAGCAGAATCCTGACCTGAACCGCCGGATGGCCGGGATCGGCGAGCCGCGCCCCAAGACCGATCGGCAGGTTGCGGGCACCCCAGGCATCAGCGAATATCCCCCCCTGCGGGACGCTGGCGACCGCTCGAAGAATCTCGGTCCGGTAGGCAAAGAAGAATACAATGAGTGCGACCGCCGACAACACGCCGGCCAGAAGCGCGGGTTTCAGACGTTCGCGCGCGACCACGGCCAGCGCGACTGCCGGGTAGAACTTCAACATCGCCGCGGCCAAGATCGCGGCGTAACCGCCGCACCGCCGCAACGGCCCCCCGCTGAGGGCCAAGCCGGCGGGGACTATCAGTATGAACACGATCAGGTCGATATTGGCCCGTTCCAGAGCGTAAACCGTCATGCCGGAGTACAGACCAGCCAGCAGGGCCGCCCGCCCCCACCTGTCCGTCGGTTGCGGAATAACACCAAGCAAGATAAGAAACAGAAAATCGCAGCCAAGGCCGATGATTTCGAGCGGTCGCGCGCCAGTCGGAATAAAACTCATCCGCAACCAAACCGGCGAATAGTCGTGCACCCGGCCCAAAAGATCGCATGGATTCGTCGCGTAGACGTCGATCCCCTTGCCCCAACACTCGACGGCCGCGCTAACGCCTTCGAAATCGATGAAAGGGTGCGACCATGGCTCACCCATCCAGAACCACAGCAGACCGAAATAGCAGGACGGACAGCCGGCATAGAGGACGGCGACGGTCAGCAGCCCCAGACAGCCAAATGCTGGGAGAAAAAGGCTGTACCGCTCCGTCATCCGTCAATCGCCCTGTTCCCGGCCCGGCTCAAAACGTTCGACGAGATACAGCGGGCGGTATTTGGTTTCATTGAACACGCGCCCCAGGTATTCGCCGATCACACCCAGGGTCATAAGCTGAACCCCGCCCAGAAACAGGACCACCGTCATCAGGCTGGGATACCCCGCGACTTGGTTCCCAAGGATGATCGTTTTGACGATAACCTCCGCCGCGTAAAGGACCGAGATTACCGCGACCGTCAGACCAAGATAGGTCGCGATCTTCAATGGCATCATGGTAAAGCTGGTGATCCCTTCCAGCGCGAGGTTCCAAAGGCGCCAGTAATTCCACTTCGTCTCCCCGGCATGGCGGGGCGCCCGGTCGTACAGCACGGTGGTCGTGGGGTAACCGACCCAGGCGAAGATGCCCTTCATGAACCTGTGACGTTCCCGCAACAACCCGACCGCGTCCACGACACGGCGGCTCATGAGCCGGAAGTCCCCGGTATCGACCGGCAGTTTCACCGGCCCAGCGTCGCGCATCAGCCGGTAGAACAGGCTCGCGGTCAAACGCTTGAGGGGCGTTTCCCCGTCCCGCGCGCGGCGCTGCGCGTTGACCATGTCGAAACCTTTGCGCCATGCGGCCACGAGTTCGGGAATGACCTCCGGTGGGTCCTGCAGATCGGCGTCGATGACGATCACCGCCGTCCCGCGCGTGAAATCGAGACCGGCGGTGGTCGCGACCTCCTTCCCGAAATTCCGCGACAGCGCGACAATGCCGGCATGATGGTCGTCCGCCCGAATGGCATCGATCATCGCTCGCGTGTCGTCGGTGCTGCCGTCGTCGACATAGATCGCCTCCCATGTGCCGAGCCCGTCCATGACGGCTCGCAGCCGGGCGTGAAAGGCGATGAGGCCAGCGGATTCGTTGTAGGCTGGAATCACCACCGAAAAAACCGGACGCGGCCCGTCCGTAGGGACAGGCCGCGCGGAAAGTGTCTCCAAAGTCCGATGCGCGAGGGGGTTTTCCATATAGGCAGGATGATCGGATCGCCAGATCGATGCAACCAGTATACGGATCGCCCGAAAATCACGATGTGCTGTCAGCTTACGGACACATATATCCCGTCCCGCCCGGCGCCTTGAAACACCCCACCGATTCGGGGAACACATGCTTCGGCAGCCACAACACGACCTCGGGTACAAAGATCGTGAATGCGATAGCGGCGAAGAAAATCAGGTAGATCGGCAGGCTGGCTTTTAGCGCGCTCGAAAACCGCACCCCCAGGAACTTCGACGCCATCAGCAGGGCGAGACCGTAGGGCGGTGTGATCAGCCCGAACGCCAGGGTCACGATGAGCACCACCCCCATATGAACGGCGTTGATCGAGGCCTGTTCGGTCAGCACGTTCACCACCGGCATGAAAATGATGATCGCCGGCACCGGTTCGATGAAATCGCCGACGATGACGAAAACCAGCACCAGCGCGAACATCACCAGATGCGCGTCGTCGCCGGCGAAACCGGCGATCCAGCCGGCCACCACGATCGGTCCACGCAGATAGGCAAGCAGCCAACCGAACGCCGAGGCGGCGGCGATCGTGATCATCGGCAGTGAGTAGATCATCCCCGCATGCACGAAATCGCGCGGGACATTTGTCAGGTGGCCGGGATTGAGGAAAGGAATCACCACCAGAAGAATATAGGCGATGGCGATAACCCCGGCCTCGGTCGGGGTGAACCAGCCCGACAGGATACCTCCAAGCAAGATCACCGGGATCATCATCGGCAGCGCGGCGGCCTTGCCCGCCGTGGCCAACTGGCCAAAGGTCGAGCGCGGACGGCGCAGGCCGGCGGGGCCGAAGAAATAGCAGTAGACCATCAGGCCGATGCCGATGAACAGACCTGGCGCGATGCCGCCGAGGAACAGCCCGGCAATCGAGACATTACCAATCGCCCCATACACCACCGCCATGATCGACGGCGGCACCAAGGCGGCAATGGTCGAGGCAGCAGCGATCAGAGCGGCGGTGAATTCGGGGCGGTATCCCTCCTTCGCCATGGGGCCGGACATGGTGCGCGACAGCACCGCGACGTCGGCTGACGACGATCCGGACATGCCGGAAAAAAACATGGAAAACACCGTCGTGACCTGGGCCAGCCCCCCCCTGATATGACCCACCAATGCCTGCGACAGTTCGGCGATCCGGATAACCACGTTGGCCGAGGTCATCAGTTCCCCCACCAGCAGGAAGAACGGAATCGCCATCAGCGCTTCGGAATCGATCCCGTTGAACAGCTGCGCGATCATCGACTGCAGCGTGATGGGGGTGAAGATCGTTCCGACCAGCACGCCGGCGATCAGGGAGAACGCGACTGGAACCCCGAGGTAGCCGAGCGTCAGGAACAGAATCGTCATGATCGCGAGGGTGACGGAATTGGAAAGCGTCATACCCCGACTTCCCGCGCATTCATTGAATCGGCATCCGACTGGAATCCGTTCTTCAATCCGTTGACGATCTGTTCGACGGAGAACAGCGCGACCAGGATCCCGCAGAGCGGGATGGCGATATACAGATAGGACATCGGCAGCATCGACGGCATGCGGAAGCTGCCGAAACCGGTTAGGTAATTCTGCCAGCCGAACACCACCATGCCGATACCGACCAGCAGCACCACGACGCGGTTGAAGACCTCGAAAAACAGGCGGGGCGCGCCTGACATTTTCTCGGTCAATGCCGACAGGAACAGATGGTCGTTACGCCGTGTCGCCACCGCGCTGCCAATGAATATGCCATAGGTAAAGAAGGCCGACGTCACCTCCTGCAACCACAACAGCGCGTGCCCGCTTTCGCGGGTCACGACATCGACGAAGGTGGAGGCGGTGAACGCCATCAGGCACACGCCGCACATGATCATCAGCACGTGCTCTAGCCAATCGAGGGCCGGCCATTTCAGGTGCCGGCCCGTCTGCTGCACAATGGGTTCGGACATGATGCCTACTGGATTGCCGCGTTATTGGATCGAACGGCAGATCGCCAGGATCTTGACCGCATCCGGCCCGAGGCCAGCGGCGATCTTGTCCTGTAGCGGAGTCGCGGCGGCAATCAGGCCGGCCTTATCCACGTCGGTGACGAACCGGACGCCCATTTTTTCCAGCTTCGCCTGCGACCTGTGTTCCAGCGCGATGGCGGCCGTTGGCTCCTTGGCCGCGATCTCGTCGGCAGCCGCCTGCACCCAGCCCTTCTGCTCGGCGGTCAGCGTCTGCCACAGCTTGTCGCTGACCCAGACGACATTGTTGTTCGCCTCATGCCCAGTCATGGACATGATCGGCGCCACTTCATAGTGCTTGTTCGATTCGTAAACGTTCACACCGTTTTCCGCGAGGTCCATCACCCCGGTCTGCAGACTGGTATAAACGCTGCCGAACGGCAAATGCACCGTCTGCGCACCATAGGCGGGGAACATCGCGTCCTCGGTCGGCGTTGCCTGCACACGGACCTTGAGGTTCGCGAGGTCGGACATCCGATGGATTTCGCGCTTACCGTAGATATTGCGCAGCCCCATCGTCGCCAGGGTCAGCACATGGGCATCCTTCACCGTCTCGGCGAACATATCCCGCACCGCGGCCACCAGCCGCGGATCGGCGATCGCGCGTACCAGATGATCTTCGGACCGGAACAGATAATGGATCGACAGCACGCCGGACTGCGGCGACACGGTCGCTGCGTTGGCGGTCGAGCTGATCATGAAGTCGATGTCGCCGGTGCGGATTTTCTGGAGCATCTGCGGCTCCTGCCCCAACTGGCCGCCGGGAAACTGGTCGATCGTCATCGTGTTATGGCTGAGTTCGCGCAGCTTGGCGTCGAACAGATCGGCGGCGATGCCATAGGCCGTGGTATGCGGCTGGTCGTAGCCGAAGCTGTAGTGCTTGGGTTCGGCGGCGGATGCGCCGGTGGCGAATGCCAGCATGGCGGCTGCGACAGCCGTCAGTCGAATGGTCTTCATCGTCTGTTTCCTCCGTCTTATTGATTAGGAACGGTACGACCCGTTGATGTCGATATAGCCGTGCGTCAGATCGCAGGTCCAAACCGTCGCTTTGCCGCGCCCAAGGCCGATGTCGATCGCGATCTCGATCTCCCGCCCCTTCATGTGCGCGACAACAGGGGTTTCGTCGTAGCCCGGCACCACGCCGCCGGATTTCGCCATCCAGGTGCCGCCCACGCCGATCGATAGCGTGTCGCGATCTGCCGGTTCGCCCGCTTTGCCCACGGCCATGACGATCCGGCCCCAGTTCGCATCCTCTCCGGCGATGGCGGTTTTCACCAGCGGGGAGTTGGCGACGACCATGCCGATTTTCTTCGCCGAACGCGCGGTCTTGGCACCGGTGACGTCGATGCGCACCAGCTTCTGCGCGCCCTCCCCGTCCCGCACAACCTGAAGCGCCAGATCCAGCAGCACTTCCTTCAGCGCTCGGGCGAAATCGGCAACCATCTTGCCGCCCTCGGCCGGCACCCGCCGATGCTTCGTCTGGCCGGTCGCGATCAGCAGCACGCTGTCCGACGTCGAGGTGTCGCTGTCCACCGTGGTGCAGTTGAACGTCTCATCGACACCCTTTTTCAGCAACGATTGCAGAACCGGCGCGGGAATCTTGGCATCGGTGAAGATGAAGCACAGCATCGTCGCCATGTCCGGGGCGATCATGCCGCTGCCCTTTGCGATCCCGGTGATCCGCACTTCGGCATCGCCCAGTTAGGCAGTCCGCGTGGACGCCTTCGGGAACGTGTCGGTGGTCATGATGCCGCGCGCGGCGGCCTCCCAGTTGTTCTCGCTCAGGCTGGCGTGCAGCGCGGGGAGTGCGGCGGTCAGTTTTTCATGTGGCAGGATTTCCCCGATCACGCCGGTCGAAGCGACCATCACCTGGCGCGGCGGGCAATCGCCCAGCTTGGCGGCGGCGGCGGCGGTCGCGGCGCAGGCGTCATGACCCGCCTGGCCGGTGAACACGTTCGCGTTGCCCGCGTTCACCACGACCATGCGAGCCTTGCCGCCCTTCAAGGCGGTACGGCACCAGTCGACCGGGGCGCCGGGGCACTTGTTGGAGGTGAAGACCCCCGCAGCCGTGCTGTTCGGCGCCACTTCGATCATGACCAGATCGGTGCGCCCCTGATAGCGGATGCCGGCAGCGGCGGCACCCAGGCGGACGCCGGCGAGTGGTGGCAGTTCGGGCAAAGCGACGGCGAGCGGAGAAACAGCGGTAGCCATGACGATCTTCCTACGTTCGTTTGTTGATTTATTTTACCGGCGGAGGCGGCGGTTCAGCGGTATCGGTCGCTCGCGGCGGCGTACCGTCCATGTTGAATTTTTCGACCGCGACGCCGGCCTTGGCCTTGGCGATCGCGGCCTGCACGATCTCCGACACGATCTTCTGACGCAACTCGTCGCGCGAGTCCTCGAACGTCGGCGCCGGCGCCTGGCGGTGTTCGATCACCTGGATGACGTGCCAGCCGAACTGGGTGTGAACGGGCGTCTGGGTGTATTCGCCATCCTTCAGCGCGAAGGCCGCGGCGGCGAATTCCGGCACCATGTCACCTTTCTTGAAGAAGCCTAGGTCGCCGCCCTGCGCCGCGGCGCCAGGATCCTTGCTGTACTCCTTCGACAGCGCGACGAAATCGCCACCCTTTTTCAGGGCTTCGATTACCTTCTTGGCGGTGGCTTCATCCGGCACCAAGATATGCCGAGCGTGAACCTCGGCTTCGCCGGGCTTGCCGGCGATTTCCCTGTCGTAAATGGCCTTGAGCGCGGCATCGGTCACGGCGGGATCGACCTGATGATGAAGGAAGGCGTTCTGCAGGACACGGTCTGCCGCGGCGGCGACCTGGCGCTGCACCGCCGGGTCCTTCTCGAGCCCGGCCTTTTTCGCGGCCTGGATCAGGATGCGCGAATCGATGAGCTGATCCAACACATAGGGGAACAACGTCTGCGGCGGCATCGATTGGGCCTGCGGCGGCAATCCAGCCATGGCTTCCCGCACTTCGGAAAGATGGATGACCTCAGCGCCGACCTTGGCGACGACAGGATCGGCGGCGGGCGCGGGGGCCGGTGCGGCGGCCGGTGCCGGCGGGGTAGGCGCAGTCTGCGCCCACGCGGTTCCGGCGAGCGGCAGGCTGGCGAGCGCGACGATCAGCGCGCGGGCGGCAGCCCCAGCGGTCGATTTCTGGGAATAGGTCATCATGGCCCCGATTGCGTGGAAGCCGAACGTATGCCGGAGTCCGACCGTCGCCACAAGAACACCGGGGCCAGGAACGGACGACCCGCCCGCTTACGGCGTCCCTGCCCCGTTCGGCCCGCGATCGAGCCTGACGGAACCGTCGGCGTTGAATTCGTGGATGGGCAACTGCGCCCGTGCCTGTCGCACCACCAGACGAATCGCCTCGGCGGTGAGCTCGTCTCGAATGCTGGCACGCGCATCTGGGAGGCTGGGCGGGGCGACGATTCGACGTTCCTCGACCCTGATCACATGCCAACCGAACTCGTTGTGCACCGGCTTCGGTCCGACCTGCCCGGGATCGAGGGAGAAGGCCATGTCGGCGAAACTCGGCCAGACCTGTTCGCGCCGAAAGAACCCGAGGTCGCCGCCATGCTGGCCGTCGGGATCCTTGCTCAGCTTGGCCGCCAGCGTCGCGAAATCGGCTCCGCTTTTGAGTTGTGCGATCACGTCTTCAGCCTCGGCCTGGGTCACAAGCAGGATATGGCGGGCACGGACTTCCTCGGTCGCTGAGCGGCTGCCGAATTCCTGGTTGTAGCGGGCGCGAATCGCCTCCTCGGTGACCTTGGTCATCGCCTCCCGCCGCAGGTAGGCGGCTTCCAGCACCTGCTCGGTCGCCGCCGCGATCTCCCGTCGGATGGCAGGATCGTCCTCCATACCCTGGCGGCGCGCCACCGCGACGAGCGCCTGATGGTCGATCATGCGTTCGAGCAAGGCCGGATAAAGCCTGTCGAAGGGCATGGCCCGCAGGTTGTCCGGCAACGTATCGCCGGCGAGTCCGAGTTCGGAGAGGTGGATCGGGTGGCCATCGACATTGGCCACGATTGGATCGGCTTCGGCCTGGGTCTGCCCGTTCGGCCGCAAGACGTCGGCGGCCGGTGGCCTCGGGGCAGGCGGCGTGGCCGACGGTCCCACTTGCGCGCGCAAGGTGCCCGACAGTGTCGCTGCGAGCAAAGCGCAAGGTATGGTTCGCCAGAGCTTGCGTCTCGCCATACAGACCCCCACCTTATCGCGGCGCCCGGCATTCGGGCGCGACTCGTCCGATATACATAAGACTCATGCCGCCAACGTTGACCAGGGGGCGGTCGGGTCCTATCTGAACCCATCTCTCCCCGGGGGCCTCCCTTTGGGGGTCGCCCCGTCTTGGGGCAAAGCTGGAAGGTCCGCATGTTCTCCACGATCGCCCGAGCCATTTTCGGCTCCGCCAACGACCGGTCGTTGAAATCCTATCAGCGGCGCGTGCCCGCGATCAACGCGCTGGAACCGGCGATGGAAGCGCTGTCGGATGATGCGCTGCGCAACAAGACGGTCGAGTTCCGCAAGCGGCTCACCGAAGGTGCAACACTGGACGACCTCCTGCCGGAGGCCTTCGCCGTCGTGCGCGAAGCGGGGAAGCGTACCCTGGGTCAGCGCCACTTCGATGTTCAGTTGATCGGCGGCATGGTGCTGCACGACGGCAAGATCGCCGAGATGAAAACCGGCGAAGGCAAAACCCTCGTCGCCACCCTGCCCGTTTACCTGAACGCGCTAGCTGGCAAGGGCACACATGTGGTGACGGTGAACGATTACCTCGCCCGGCGCGACGCTGATTGGATGTCCCAAATTTACAACTTCCTGGGCATGACCGTGGGCGTGATCGTGCACGGACTGGAGGACGACGCCCGCCGCGCGCAGTACGCCGCCGACATCACCTACGGCACCAACAACGAGTTCGGCTTCGACTACCTACGCGACAACATGAAGTACCGGCTGGAGGACATGGTTCAGCGGGACTTTTATTTCGGCATCGTGGACGAGGTCGACTCCATCCTGATCGACGAAGCGCGTACCCCGCTGATTATTTCCGGCCCAGCGGAAGACAGTTCCGATCTTTATCGTCAGGTCAACGCTGTGGTAGCCGAGCTGGTGAAGGACCCGGCGACCTATGACAAGGACGAGAAATTCAAGACCGTGTCGCTGACCGAGGCCGGTTCGCAGACCGTGGAGGACATGCTCAAGGCAGCCGGGGTGCTGACCGAAGGCAACCTTTACGACATCTTCAATGTCTCGGTCATTCACCACGTGCAGCAGTCGCTGCGTGCCCACACGCTGTTCTCCCGCGATGTCGACTACATCGTGCGCAACGACGAAGTGGTGATCATCGACGAGTTCACCGGACGCATGATGCAGGGCCGCCGCTTCTCCGAAGGGCTACACCAGGCCCTGGAAGCCAAGGAGCATGTGACGGTCCAGCCGGAAAACCAGACGCTGGCCTCCATCACCTTCCAGAACTACTTCCGCATCTACCCGAAGCTCGCCGGCATGACCGGCACCGCGATGACCGAAGCGGACGAGTTCGCCGAAATTTACAAATTGGAAGTGGTGGAGATCCCGACCAACGGGGGGGTTAGCCGCAAGGACGAAGACGATGAGGTCTACCGCACCGCGGCCGAGAAATACGAAGCCGTCGCGCAACTGATCGCCGAGGCGCGCAAGGAAGGCCAGCCGGTGCTGATCGGCACGACCTCGATCGAAAAGAGCGAGGCGATCAGCGAGCTGCTGAAAAAGAAGAAGGTGCCACATTCGGTCCTGAATGCCCGCTTTCACGAGAAGGAAGCGGAAATCGTCGCCGACGCCGGGGCGCCGGGGGCGGTGACGATAGCCACCAACATGGCCGGACGCGGGACCGACATCAAACTGGGCGGCAACCTGGAAATGCGGTTGCGCAAAGAACTCGCAGGCGTCGTCGACCCCGCGAAGGAAGCCCGCGTCAGAGCCGAAATCGCCGAAGCGCATGACAAGGTGAAGAAGGCTGGCGGCCTGTTCGTGATTGGCACGGAACGGCACGAAAGCCGCCGGGTCGACAACCAGCTGCGCGGCCGGTCAGGTCGACAGGGAGATCCCGGACGGTCCCGGTTCTTCCTCTCGCTCGAAGACGATCTGATGCGCATCTTTGGCTCCGACCGGATGGGCGGGATGCTGACGCGCCTGGGGCTGAAGGAAGGTGAGGCCATCGTCCACCCCTGGATCAACAAGGCCCTGGAAAAGGCGCAAAAGAAGGTCGAAGCGCGGAACTTCGACACCCGCAAGAACGTGCTGAAATACGACGACGTGATGAACGCCCAGCGCAAGGAGGTATACGCCCAGCGCAAAGAGTTCATGAAGCTCGAAGACGTGGGCGAAACCGTCGCCGAAATGCGCGCCGAGGTTATCGAAACCATGGTCGCTGAGCGGGTGCCGGAAAAGGCATTCCACGAGCAATGGCAGCTCAAGGAACTCGCCGAGGACGTCAACCGTTTGCTCGGCACCGAACTGCCGATCGAGCAATGGGGCCGCGAGGAAGGAATCGACGAGACCAGCCTGCGAGAGCGCATCGAACAGGCAGCCGACCGGCTCATGGCCGCGAAGGCCGCCAATTTCGGCCCCGATCTGATGCGTTTCATCGAGAAGAGCCTGCTGATCCAGACCTTGGATGCTGTTTGGAAGGAGCATTTGCACGCGTTGGATCACCTGCGCCAGGGGATCGGGCTGCGCGCTTATGGCCAGCGCGATCCGCTGAACGAATACAAGTCCGAGGCCTTCGCGTTGTTCAATGCGATGTTGGACGACCTGAAGAAGCGGGTGACAATGATGCTGTCGCGGGTCGAACTCGGCGCCGATCCGCCGCCGGCCCCGACTTACGACCCGGTCACGGTGCGATACGCGGAAAACCATCCGCAGCCCGAGTCCGCCTTCGCTGACGCCGGCGCGCCTCAGATGGGGATGACCAGCGACATACCGACCCAGTGGCTGGGCGAGAAGGGGCGTTCGGATGCGATCGACCCGAACGACATGTCGACCTGGAAAAACGCCGGGCGCAACGCGGCGTGCCCGTGCGGGTCTGGACGGAAATACAAACACTGCCACGGGCGTTTGGCATAGCAAGCGAATTCAACGCATTAGAGTGAGATTAGACCCAGTTTTGGGCCTAGGCATCCCCTAGGCACTGACGCTATGCTGCTGGATTATAGGCAAAAGCCAGGCAGGGCAGTATGGAGGATAAACGCGAGCTAATTGGCGGCAAGCTGGTCCTGTTCCGGCGGAATGGGCTGTGGCAGGCACGGGTGCCGCTCACAGA
>CAIRCM010000159.1 GCA_903877125.1 uncultured Acetobacteraceae bacterium
CCAGCACCAATTCCCAGTCTTGCTCCGTCAGTTTCGTCAGCATGTCCGGCCTCCCTTGCCGGTCACGCAGTGATTCGATGAAATGCCGATTCGGGAATCCCTCAAATATGCATATCAGGGATTCCGTCCACACGGCCTAGGCAGAAAAAACGCAACCTGACCCAAGGCGGCCGCTATGTTCCAGAGGGCTTGGCATCGGATCGCCGCCACGCCTACCGCCGTGAAGCGCGTGCCCGTTCCGACGCAAGGTGCATGCAGGCGAAAAACACCGTCTTGGGAATTTCGTGTGTCCCCGCGGCATAATACTTCAACATGCGCTGGCTGACGTCCAACGCATCCGACGCCTTGGGATAGGTGAATTCCATACGCCGCATCCAGTCGGAGAATTCCTCCCCCGACATCCAAGTCGCCACCGGTTTGGCGGGCGGATGCACGTCCTCCCAAAGACCATCGGCGCTGAACGCGATTTCGGTGCCCGGCCAGACAATCTGCCAGCCATCGTCTTCCACCACAGCCGAACCGAAAACCCCCGGATCGCCCAAAGCCGCCGCCCATTCCTTGCTGGCGATAGTCTTGGACAGATCGTGACGCGAGCTGGACCCATCCTGCCAGGTAACCAGCAAAGTAGAAGGCAAGTCGAAGCCCAGCGAGACAACCCGGGGCGAAGCGGTAGCAGCGGTGGTCATGTATGATACGTGGCCCATAGTCGGGTCGCCTTATCCTGGTTATCCATCAGCCATGCCTGCGCATCCCGCAGCACCCGCACTGCCTGTCCTTGGCAGCGAACATGCACATGCGGCGGTGGGTGGTCGTTGGGAAACGCGAATAGGGTCGCTCCTGCGATGTCGATCAGCTTTGGCATGGCTCTTATGGGGCAATGGTTGCACGGCGTCAAGCGTCATCGCACCCACCATATCCCCAAAAGGTAAACAAAACGTTAACCGGCCTCAGCTCCCGGCGACGTCGTGCGATTCCTCGAAATACATGTCCTGCCACCGCGGCGCCACGCGCTTGATCCGCCCGACCTTGTGCATGAACGTCGCGAATTCCAACGTCTTCAACGGCACCGTGGTGTATTCGACATCCGGATCGGCCACCCATTCGGCGAATTTCTCCGCCGGCACCTGCTTTTCCCCGGTCATCGCCAGGTAAATCTCGGCCGCCTTTCGTGGGTCGGCCTTGATCAGCGCGTTCGCCTCCTTCTGTGCCGCCAGCACCGCGCCACACAATTTTGGATTGGCATCGTGGAATTTCCTGCTCGTCATCAGCACGCCATTGGTATGCTTGCCGCCCGTCACGTCGTACGACTTCAATACCTGATGCATCCCGGGCGTCGCCAGTTCGTAGTAATAGAACGGTGAGCTCGCGAAATGGCAGGTGATTTCCGACTGCCCGCCGACCACGGCCGCCATCGCATCGGGATGGGCCAGGGTCACGGTCAGCGGATCCAGCTTGGCATATTGGTCGAACCCCCATTTCTGTGCGGCCGCCATTTCCAGCGACAGCGCATGCCCGGTGATCTTCACCCCGGGCAGCGCGATCCGATCCTTTTCAGTCAAATCGCCAATCGTGCGAATCCGTTCCTGCCGTGTCACCATCACGAACGGCATGCACTGCAACGCCGACAGCGCCCGAACTTCCTGCGGCGTGCCGTAGGTCTTGTCCCACAACGTCGCCAGCGTTGTCCCGCCCGGTCCGATGAAGTCCGCCTGACCGGCCAGCAACGCATCGATCTGTGGTCCCGGCCCGCCCAGCACCGACCATTCGACCTTCAGCCCGGCCATGCCCGCCCGAGCCGCATGCTGTTCGACGAGACCGAGCTTCTCCATCACCATCATGGACAAATAGCCGAGCCCATACTGCTTCGACATCCGCAGCACCGGCGCCTCCGCTCGGGCGGACCGGATCAGCATGGGAAAAGCCAGTACAGTGGCTCCAAAATCGCGACGGCGCATAACATCAACTCCCAAAACGCACGCCACCTTGCCATGCCGCCCATGCCGCCACAAATTGCACCGACCAAAACAAGGATGGCCAAGATGGACTTCGACCTGTTCGTGATCGGCGGCGGCTCCGGCGGCGTGCGTTGCGCGCGAATCGCGGCCGGTCACGGTGCCCGCGTCGGCGTCGCCGAGGAACGCTTCTGGGGCGGCACCTGCGTGAACGTGGGCTGCGTGCCGAAGAAGCTCCTGGTGCAGGCCGGCGAATATGGCGCCTGGGCCGACGATGCCGCCGGCTTCGGCTGGACGATCAAGAAGGGCCCGCACGACTGGGCCAAGTTGATCGCTGCGAAAGACAAGGAAATCAACCGCCTCAACGGTATCTACCGCCGTCTGCTCGATGGCGCCGGCTGCAAGATCTTCGATGCCCGGGCAACCTTCATCGATGCCCACACGCTCGATGTCGGCGGTCAGCGTATCACCGCCGAGCACATCGTGATCGCCACCGGGGGCAATCCCGAACGCGTCCCGGTTCCCGGCGCCGAATTGGCCATCATCTCCGACGACACGTTCTACCTGCCGGTCATGCCGAAGAAGATCGCCATCGTCGGCTCCGGCTTCATTGCCGTTGAATTTGCCGGCATCTTCCGCGCCCTTGGCGCCGAGGTGCATCTGATCTACCGTCAGCCTCTCCCCTTGCGCGGCTTCGACCAGGATCTGCGCGAAGGTTTGGCCGAGGCGCTCGCCGCCCAAGGCGTGATTTTGCACCCCAATTGCAGCCCCGAGAAAGTGGAAGCCGCCGGCGACGGCCGCATCCTGACCTATGGCGGCGGCCAGAAGCTCGAAGTCGACACCGTCTTCTTCGCCACCGGACGGCGCCCCGCAACAGCCAGGCTCGGCCTGGAAAACGTCGGCGTGACGGTCAATAAGAGCGGCGCCATTATCGTCGACGCGAAACTGCGCACCGCCGCGCCCAACATCTACTCGATCGGCGACGTGACCGATCGCATCAACCTCACCCCCTTCGCCATCGCCGAGGGCCATGCCCTGGCCGACAGCCTGTTCGGCAACAAACCGCGCGCCGTGTCGCTGGACAATGTCCCCGCCGCGGTCTTCTCGACTCCGCCCATCGGTACGGTCGGTCTGACGGAAGAACAGGCCGCCGCCAACGGACCCGTCGACGTCTACGTCGCGAAATTCACCCCGATGCGCCACACTTTGTCCGGCCGCGCCCGCAAGACGATGATGAAGCTGGTCGTCGATCAGGCCACCCAGAAGGTGGTCGGTGCCCATATGCTGGGCGAGGACGCCCCCGAACTGATCCAGGGCATCGCCATCGCCGTGGTGATGGGCGCTACCAAAGCCGATTTCGACCGCACCATCGGTATTCACCCGACGGCGGCCGAGGAATTCGTCACCATGCGTACCCGCACCCGTGTCGCCGGAGTTGCACAAGCCGCCGAGTAGCGCGGCGTAATCCTGGGAGGTAAACCAATGAAAAGACGCACACTCCTCGCAACCGCGGGGGCCGTGGCCCTGGCGCGCCCCGCGATCGCCGCGGGCACCAAGACGCTGATCTTCGTGCCGCAGACCAATCTGACCAGCCTCGATCCGGTTTGGACCACCGCCACGGTCACCCGCAACTTCGCGCTGATGGTTTACGAGAACCTCTACGGCCGCGACGAAGGCTACAACCCCAAGCCGCAGATGGTCGAAGGCCACGTCGTCGACAATGACGGCCTGCGCTGGACGATGAAACTGCGTGACGGCCTGTTGTGGCACGACGGCACCAAGGTGTTGGCCCGCGACTGCCTCGCCTCCCTGCAACGCTGGCTCAAGCGCGACGCCACCAGCGTGGTGATGAATGCTCGGGTGGCCGAGATCACCGCGCCCGACGACAACACCCTCGTCTGGCGGCTGAAGAAACCCTTCCCGCTGCTGCCGCACTTCCTGTCCAAGGTGCAGCCGCAGCCGATCATGATGCCGGAGCGCCTGGCCGCCACCGATCCTTATCAACAGGTAACCGAGATCGTCGGCTGCGGCCCGTTCCGTTTCGTTAAGGATGAATACGTCTCGGGCGCCAAGGCGGTGTTCGCCAAATTCGACCAATACAAGCCTCGGCAGGAAGCCGCGTCCTACACCGCCGGCGGGCATGTCGTGCATGTCGACCGGGTCGAATGGCGGGTGATCCCCGACGCCGCCACCGCCGCCAACGCGCTGACCGCCGGGGAAGTCGATTGGGTCGAACTGCCGCAACCCGACCTGATCCCCATGCTGAAGAAAGCCAACGGGGTGCAGACCGGACTGCTCGATATCTACGGCACCGTGGCGATCCTGCGGCCGAACGCGCTGCACGGCCCCACCAACAATCCGGGTGTCTGCCGAGCGATGTTGGCCGCGCTGGATCAGAAGGAAGCCATGACCGCCGCCATGGGGGATGAGCCGGGCACCTGGAAGGCGCCGATGGGCTACATCGCGCCAGGTTCCCCCTGGGCGTCGGAGGTGGGCATGGAAAATGTCCGGGTCCGCAAATCCGTCGATCAGATCAAGCGCATGCTGGACGAGGCGAAATACGGCGGTGAAACCCTGACCTTGATGCACCCGACCGATCAGCTGATCTACAATCAGGTGGCAACCGTCGCCGCGGACGCGTTCCGCAAGATCGGCATCAAGGTAGACGATCAACTCGTGGATTGGGGCACCGTCGTCCAGCGCCGTCCGT
Source organism: uncultured Acetobacteraceae bacterium (assembly GCA_903877125.1). Lineage (GTDB taxonomy): Bacteria > Pseudomonadota > Alphaproteobacteria > Acetobacterales > Acetobacteraceae > Rhodopila. The sequence goes on from CAIRCM010000159.1 coordinate 4,663, forward strand.
CGAAGGAGCCACCGTCGAAAGGCGGTTGGAACATGTTCCCCGCCGGCGCCCCCGGCCCGGAATTCGCTGACCCACTGCTGTCCAACACGACCCGCAGCAATGGCGCGAAGGCCTGGTTTGGCTGGCCTGACGATCCCCGCATCGAAGCCGCCTACGAGGCCTGGATCGACGCGACGACGGACACCGAACGCCACAAGATCGTCGACGATTATCAGCGCGCGGCGTTCGATTCCGTGCCGATCATTCCCTGTGGCCAATACCTCCCGCATGCCGCGTGGCGCACCAACGTCACCGGGCTGCTGAAGGGGTCGGCGCCGGTGTTTTGGGGGGTGGACAAAGCCTAGCAGGCTGCTGAAGCCGGAAAGCAGGCGGTCGAGGAAGCAGCGACGGCCTGTCCGGCACTTTGTCACCCATCGGACGGGTCCTGGCTTCGGGTTGGTGTGTTATTATAGTGTAATAAAAATCGGCGATAGGGCGGACGCAAGGTGCGGCCGCGAGCGACGGGAATTTGCCCCTTTTTTGGATGTGGCGATCAAAAACGGCGCGACGGCCATAAATTGCGTGACGGGCTCGTTTGAGTTGGAATGTATCAGAAATAATTTAACTGAAAATCATGCGGTGTTGTCGGCATATGAAGGAAAGTTATTGGGGTCCTTTTTATGCGTCTTACCTATCTGCTGCTGCTCAGCGTCGTGTTGGCTGGCGCCGTGTCGTCGGTCGCGCATGCGCAAAATGCCGGCAGTCTCCTCAATCAGTTCAATGAAATCGTCTTCGGCAACGTCACCAGCGGTTCGGAAACCGAGGGGCGGGCCGTCATCGGCGGCAATCTGACCCAATCCGGCGCGGGGCTTTATTGCTTCCAGACCGACGATGGCAGCGGTCCCTGCTCCTCCGCCTCGCTCGCCGCGACAACCCCGCAGATCGCCGTTGGCGCCGTGAACAAGAGCTTCGGCGCCTTGACCGTCTACGGTAACGTCTCGGGCTCGATCGCCGCCCAGTACGGCAGCATCTTCATCGGCGGTACCAACACCGCCGCCATTTCCCTGAACACGAGCGGCCAGACCGCCTACGTCAGAACGCAGGGCACATCCTCGGCCGTCAACGGCAATCTCGTTTATGCCACCACCGCCAATGGTGCCACGCCGACCGCGCAGAACGGCACCGTCAGTCAGGGTAGTTTCACCCCGCCGAGCTTCGCGACGACCTTCCAGACGCCGTTGCAAAATCTCGCCACATACCTGAGCGGGATGACAGGCATCAACCAGGGCACCAGCAACACCTTCAACGCCACCCCGACCTTGATCAACGGCGTCGCGGTCACAGTCTACAACGTCCAGGGCAGCAATCTCCCGACGGTGATCCAGAACTTCAACTTCTCGCTCAATGGCGCGCAGACCGTCATCATCAACGTCATCGGGTCGGTCGGCTCCGTCGCCACCAACCTCAATGGCTTCACCGGCGATGACAACGTGATCTGGAATTTTGAGGGGGCGGGAGCCCTGACCCTGCCAAGCTGGGCCGGCACGATCCTCGCCCCGACCGACGCGCTGACGATGAACGGCATCAGCCAGGGCGACATCGTGGCGGCCTCCCTGACCCAGGGGGCCAACGAAATCCACGACTACGCCTTTACCGGCAATCTCAGCTTCGTTCCCACCGGGTCAGGCACGCCGGCCCCCGAACCCGGCGGGTTGGCGACGATCGCGCTCGGTTCAGGCCTGTTGCTTGCACTGCGCCGGCGTTTACACTCGCCCGCTTCGGGTAAGGGAAAACGTCCATGGAAGCGGATTATGTCATCGTCGGCGCCGGCTCGGCCGGCTGCGTCCTCGCCAACCGTCTGACGGAAGACCCCAACACGAAGGTCATCCTGATCGAGGCCGGCGGCCGCGATCTCAATCCGCTCATCCACATCCCCGCCGGCTACATGAAGCTCCTCGACCACCCCACGTTGACCTGGGGCTACAAGGCCGAGGCCGATGACGGCATCAACGGCCGCGTCATCAACTACCCCCGCGGTAAAGTCCTTGGCGGCTCCTCGTCGATCAACGGCATGATCTACATTCGCAGCCAGCCCGAGGACTACGACCACTGGGCACAGCTCGGCAATCGCGGCTGGTCCTGGGACGATGTGCTGCCGTACTTCAAAAAATCCGAAAACTGGTCCGGCAAACCCGACGACGTCCACGGCAAGGGCGGCCCGCTCTACACCTCCCCCAGCGCCGATCAGCCCTTGCTCTGCCAAGCCGCGATCGAGGCCGGTCAGCAACTCGGCCTGGAATACCGCGGCGACCTGAACGACCTGCCCACCGGCCTCGGCGATCACATCGGCTGGGTGCAGCAAACCCGCGGCGGCCGCTTCAGGGCCAGCGCCGCGCGGTCCTATCTGCGGCCGGCCATGACGCGGCCGAATCTCCAGGTCGTGACCAACGCCATGGTGCGCCGCGTGCTGTTCGATGGCACCAAGGCCACCGGCGTCGAATTCTCCCGCGCCGGAAACGTCGAGCAGGCCAAGGCTCTCGGCGAGGTGATCCTGTCCGCCGGCGCCATCGGGTCCCCGCATATTCTGCAACTCTCCGGTGTCGGCGATCCCGAACATCTGGAACGGGTCGGGATCGCGACCCATCACGCCCTGCGCGGTGTCGGCAAGAACTTCCAGGACCATTTCCTCGCCCGCCTGTCCTGCGACATCGAAGGCGCCCCCTCGATGAACCAGAAATCCCGTGGTCTGGGTCTGGTGGGGGAAGTCATGCGCTACGTCCTCGTCGGCAAGGGCCTGCTGACCTACGCCGCGTCGCTGGTCGCGGCATCGGTCAAAATACTGGAGGAATCGGCGACCCCCGACGTCCAGGTGCTGTTCGCCAACGCCAGCTACGCCCCTGGCGCCAGTCGGGTCCTGGACTACGTCCCTGGCATGACCGCCGGCATGTGGCAGATGCGTCCCCTCAGCCGAGGATATGTCGAGGCGCGCTCCCCCCGGCCGGAGGATCAGCCGGCGATCAACCCGCGCTATCTCGCCGATGAGCGCGATCAGCGTGCGGCCGTTGGTGGACTGCGATTCATCCGCAAACTCTTCGCCGCGCCGGCGCTGGCAAAATACGTGGTGCGCGAAACGCCGGCGAGCGCACATCTGCAAACCGACGATGAGTTGCTGGGCTATGCGCGCCAGACCGGATCGACGGTCTTCCACGCGACATGCTCCTGCCGCATGGGGCCTGACTCCATGTCGGTCGTCGACGACCAACTGCGCGTGCACGGCTTGCAGGGGCTGCGGGTGATCGACGCTTCGGTGATGCCGGCGGTGACGTCGACGAATACCAATGCACCGACGATCATGATTGCCGAGAAGGGCGCGGCGATGATCCGCCAGACAGCGAAAGCGGTCGCGTAATGCGACCCTCGCGATGGTCCTGATGCTATCGAAAATGCAGTTGAATAACTACCGTTGCTTGCAGGTCGACATCAGTCATTGATGTATCGGTAAATATCGCCAAGCGAGCAAAGTACATTCAGGCCTCACATCCTTCCCGCCATGCAACCACGGCGGGAAGGGGAGGAGTGTTAGCGCGTGATCGCTGGAGGTAGAACCACACAGCGGCGTGAATCACGCGATCCAACAAAGGCTTATAGAGCACGATGGGGCCAATTCGACCCTATTGTACTCTAGCCGGCAGCGCGACGGCTCGCGGTCGCGGGCTTCTTTTCGCCAGCGGCGACCTTGGTCATGATCGTGCGGATATCGCGCAGGAAAGCGGAACCCTTCGGCGTCTTCTGCACAAGAATGCTGCGGCGATCGGCCGGATCGGTCTTGCGGCGTGCCAGATCGAACTCGCCCAGGCGGTCGAGCGCACGGGTGATCGCCGGCTTCGAAACGTCCAGCTCAGCAGCGAGCCCGCGTACCGTGTGGCCACCTTCGACCAGATAGCATGTGAGGAAAACCGCGAGCTGACGGGCCGTCAGATCGGGGCCGTCACGCCGAACCAGCGAAACGACGGTGCCACGCAGCAGGTCGACCTGCTGGTCTGTGGCGGCGGGTGCAGTTGCCATTTATTATCCTTTCCCGGATGATCGCGAAATTACGATCATATCGTATCGCGTCCCGTAAAACGACGTTGGTTCAAAGTCAAGCTTATTGCGCATTGCGCGTTGCAACATCCCGGCCTAGCAAAGCCGTTCTTCGATGGTTTGAAAGACCGCCCGCAGAGTCTGCGCTTCTCCGCCTTCGGGTCGTCCCGGTCTGGCATTGTCGTTCCACGCATACAGATCCAGGTGCACCCAAGGCGCCCCAATGGTTACAAACCGCTTCAGGAACAGCGCCGCCACGACGGCCCCCGCATGCGGACGCGATGACACGTTGTTTAAGTCTGCAACAGGGCTTTTCAACCAGTAGTCATAGCCGGACCATAACGGAAGCCGCCACATGGGGTCGTGCGCCGCATGGCCATTCGTGAATAAAGCGGCCGCCCAATCGTCGTCCGAACAGAACAAAGCCGGCAGATCAGGACCCACCGCCACGCGCGCGGCGCCGGTCAGCGTTGCACAATCCAGAAGTAGATCAGGCGATTCCGCAGATGCGTCATGCAATAAATCGCATAGTACAAGCCGCCCCTCGGCATCCGTATTCCCGACTTCCACGGTCAAGCCGCTCCGAGTCCGAATCACATCGAGCGGACGCATCGCCATGCCCGATACCGAATTTTCGACACAACCGATGCGAGTCGCGAGCCGTAACGGAAGATCGGCCTCCATGATGATTCGGGACAAACCAAGAACGGTTGCCGCGCCGCCCATGTCCTTCTTCATGCGCAGCATCCCCGACGACGGTTTCAGGTCGTAGCCCCCCGTGTCGAAGCAAACCCCCTTGCCGCACAGCGATACCAGCGGCGAATCCTCGGTCGCCCGGCTGCCACGCCAGTGAAAGGTCACCACCCGAGCGGGCCGGACCGATCCGCGCCCGACCGCGGCGACGGTCGGGTACTCGCGATCGAGGGCTTCGCCCTCCACCACCTCCACGCGCGCACCGTGGCGTTCGGCCAAGCCGACCGCGACCGCCCCAAGCTCAACCGGGCCCAGCACGTTCGCGGGGGCATTGATCAGATCGCGCACCATTGCGATGGCACCAGCCTGGGACAACGTCCGTTCCTGTCCCGCCGGCGCCACCAGACGCGCTGGCGCCCGTTCGGCGGCCTTGAACGCCCCGTACCGATAGGTGCCGAGGCAGTAACCCAGAGTCGCGGCGGCCGGATCATAATCGCCGGACACCAGCGCCCACGTCGTGCCCTCCGGCAACCTCGTCGCCAGCCCGCCAAACGCCCAAGGCGAGCGATCCGCCCCCAGCCCCAGCACCGCGCCCGCCAGTCCATCCGGACCAGGCAGCAGCACCAGCTCCTGCGCCTTCGCCGCGAAACCCGTCGCCTTCAGATAATGTCCCTGCGCTGCTGGCAGGCCGGCCAGCAGATCGCTCAGCCCCTCCGGCCGGACGGCATGGATCGGCAGTGCGTCCGCTGCCTCCTTCACCAGGCTGTCGAATGTCTGATCGAGCATGTGCGTCGTTCCTTTCTCTACCCTGTCATGCAACTGACTTTTGCCCCCGCGCGCCAGCCACCGCTACATTCAAGACTCAGACAACGGAGCGCCACTCATGTCCGACGACACCATCGCCACGATCGTCGATCTGATCGATGGCAAGGGCTTGCGCCTATACGGTCTGTCGGCGGTCAACCAGCGTGCCCATGCCCTACAGGCCGCTCACCTCGCCGAACAGGCGGGCTGCCCGCCATCGCTGATCGTGGCCGCGCTGCTGCACGATATCGGCCACATGGTGCACGACCTCGGCGAAGACCCCGCCAAAGACGGTATCGACGACCATCACGAGGACCTCGGCGCCGCCTGGCTCGAAGCCCGGTTCGGCGCGCCGGTCACCGAACCGGTGCGCCTTCATGTCGCGGCGAAACGCTACCTCTGCGGCAAGGAAGCGGACTATTTCGGTCGCCTGTCGCCGGACAGCGTGCGTAGCCTCGCGCTCCAGGGCGGCCCAATGTCGTCAGACGAAATCGCCGTCTTCGAAGCCCAACCCCACTACGCCGAGGCCGTCCAGCTCCGCCGCTTCGATGAAGCCGCCAAGGTCAAAGGCCTGGAGGTCCCGGACGCCCGGCATTACCTGCCGCACATCCGGGCCTGCCTGCGCGCCGCCTAACCGCCCAGGCTCCCCGCCAAAAGCGACGTCACCCGCCGCGCAAACGCAGCGGAATCCGGCGGCAACTCACCCTCCTGCACCCGCGCCAGGTCCAGAAGCGTGGCCGCGGCATCGCCGATCAGCGCCGACTCGTCCGTTTTGGCCGACAACGCCTCGATCAGCGCATGCCGCGGGTTCAGCTCCAGGATCGGCTTCGACGGCATCATTGCTCGACCGGCCCGACGCAGCAGCTTCTGCATTTGCAGGTCGGGGCCTTTGTCGTCCGCCGCCAGCACCACGGCGCTGTCCCTCAGACGCCCGGTCGCCCGCACATCCGCGACACTGTCGCCCAATGCCGCCTTCAATGCAGCGAGCAGCGGGGAGATATCCGGCTGATCGCCGTCCACCGCGAGATCCCCGGCCGACTGGGTCACGCTGCGGATTTTCTTGTCCATGAACGTGTCCAGCCGCTCGGGCCAGAACGCGTCGATGGAATCCGCCATCAGCAGCACTTCGTACCCTTTGGCGCGGAACCCTTCCAACTGCGGTGAGGCCTTCAGTGCCTCCACACTGTCGCCGGACAGATAATAGATGGTCTCCTGACCCTCCTTCATCCGCTCCACATATTCAGGCAGCGAGGTCCAACCTTCCTCCGTCGACGAATGGAACCGCAGCAACGGCGCGAACACCGCCCGGAGCTCGGCATCCTCCCAGATGCCTTCCTTCAGGATCGGGCCGAAATTCTCCCAGAATTTCGCGTAATCCTCGGCGTCCTTCGCGCGGTTCTTCAATTCGCCCAGAACGCGCGAGACCATCGCCTTGCGCATCCGCCCGATCACCGGAGTCGATTGCAGGATCTCCCGCGACACGGTCAGCGGCAGGTCTTCCGTGTCCACCACGCCCTGCACGAAACGCAGCCAATGCGGCAGCATCTCCCCCTTGTCGGTGATGAACATGCGCCGGACATGCAGCCGCACCTTCGAGTCCCGGTCCTCCTCGACCGGCATGAACGGCTTCATGCTCGGGATGAACAACAGACAGAAATATTCCAGCGTGCCTTCCGCCTTCCAATGCAGCGTCGCCCAGGGGCTGTCCCAGCCATGACCGAGGTGGCGGTAGAACTCGGCATAATTCTGTTCGGTGATTTCGGACCGGTTTTTCCGCCACAGCGCCGTGCCCTCATTGGCTGGTTCGTCCTTGCCGTCGCGCGCGACCGTGATCGGCAACGTGATGTGGTCGGCCCACTTGCGAATGACCGTCTCCAGCCGAATCGGCTCAAGATATTCGTCCGCGTCCGGTTTCATGTGCAGTACGATGTCGGTGCCGTACTGCGCCCGCGTCGCCGGGGCGATGGTGTATTTGCCCGCCCCCTCCGACGCCCAGGTGAATGCCTCGTCGCTGCCGGCCTTGCGCGACGTGACCTCGACCCGATCCGCCACCATGAACGCCGAGTAGAACCCCACACCGAACTGTCCGATCAGGCTCGGCCGGTCCTCCGGCTTGGCGGAGGCCAGTGCCTCCCCGAACAGCCGCGTGCCGGACCGCGCGATGGTGCCGAGGTTGTCGATCAACTCCTGCCGGCTCATGCCAATGCCGTCGTCGGCGATCAGGATCTGCCGCGCCTCCTTGTCTGGCACGATCCGAATCTTGGCCTCGGCGGGCGGGGCGAGGTTGGCGTCGGTCAGCGCCTCGAACCGCCGGCGATCCACCGCATCGGCGGCGTTGGCCACCAGTTCGCGCAGAAATATCTCGCGCTCCGAATAAAGCGAGTGGACGACCAGATCCAAAAGCCGGCCGACCTCGGCGCCGAAATCATGTTGCTCCAATACGGTATCGCTCATTCAACTACTCCACGGTAGACAAGTCCGCGCGGCATATGCGGGCGTGGGAGCGCGATTTCAAGCGGTCGCGAGGTGACGTGGCCTGCGTTCGGACCTCCAGCGTTACGCACTCGTCATGGTGGCCCGCGCCGGTATGGCAATGGTGCCTGGGCCGTCGAAACGCGTGACATGTCGTGACGCTCGCATTCCCGCCCTTGCATTCCGCGCCGCAACATTCAAACTCACACCCATGCCCGGCCCCGACTCCGGTTTCCCTTCCCGCGTTCGCGCCGTCCTCGGCCCGACCAACACGGGTAAGACACACCTCGCCATCGAACGCATGCTCGCGCATGCTTCGGGGATCATCGGCTTTCCCCTGCGTTTGCTCGCGCGAGAGAATTATGACCGCATGGTCGCGCAAAAAGGCGTCAAAAACGTTGCCTTGATCACCGGCGAGGAGAAAATCATTCCTCCCGACGCCAAGTGGTTCTCCTGCACGGTCGAAGCCATGCCGCTCGACCGCTACACCGAATTCGTGGCCGTCGACGAAATCCAGCTCTGCGCCGATCCCGATCGCGGCCACGTGTTCACCGAACGCCTTCTCCACGCCCGCGGCATGGTCGAGACCATGTTCCTTGGCGCCGAGACGATCCGTCCCCTTCTGCAACGCCTCGTCCCCCACGCGACCGTCGAGACCCGCCCGCGCCTGTCGCAACTGACCTACGCCGGTCCCGCCAAGCTGGTGCGTCTGCCGCCCCGCAGCGCGGTCGTCGCCTTCAGCGCCCAGGAGGTCTATGCGATCGCCGAACTGATCCGCCGCCGCCGGGGCGGCTGCGCGGTGGTGATGGGCCGCCTGTCGCCGCGCACCCGCAACGCTCAGGTCGCGCTCTATCAGGAAAAGGAGGTCGATTTCCTCGTCGCCACCGATGCGATCGGCATGGGCCTCAACATGAACGTAGACCATGTCGCCTTCGCCGGGCTGGGCAAGTTCGATGGCCACCGCCCCCGTCGCCTGACGGCCGCCGAAATGGGCCAGATCGCCGGCCGCGCCGGCCGCGGCATGCGCGACGGCACCTTTGGCACCACCACCGAGTGCAAACCGATCCCCGAGGAAGCCGTCGCCGCGATCGAGGCGCATAGTTTCGACGCACTGGAACAGCTGTGCTGGCGCAACAACGACCTCGATTTCAGCCATATCGACGCGCTGCTCGCCAGCCTGCAGGAACCCGCGCCGCGATCCGGTCTGGTGCGGGGCAATGACGCGTCCGACCTCGAGACCCTGATGGCTTTGGCGCGCGAGCCTGAAATCCGCGGGATGGCGCGCGGCCGCGCCCGGATCCGCCTGCTGTGGGATGCCTGCCAGATACCGGATTTCCGCAAGCTGACCGACGAGACGCACAATCGCCTGTGTGCCCGCATTTTCGGCCATATCGTCGCGGATGGAAAGCTGCCGACCGACTGGCTCGCCGGACAGATCGCCGCGCTCGACCGCACCGAGGGCGATATCGACACCCTCATGTCCCGCCTCTCCGGCGTCCGCATCTGGTCTTACATCGCCGCCCGATCCGACTGGGTCAAAGACGCGGAACACTGGCAGGGCAAGGCGCGGGAGGTCGAGGACAAGCTGTCCGATGTCCTGCACGAACGCCTGACCGCCCGTTTCGTCGATCGCCGCTCCACCCATCTGATGCGCCGCCTGGATGCGGCCGACGGCCAGGAGTTGCTCTCCGCCGTCACCCGCCGGGGCGAGGTCGTGGTCGAAGGCCACCCCGTCGGCATGCTCGAAGGCTTCACCTTCGTCCCCGATCCGGCCGCGGCCGGCGACGAGAAAAAACTCGTCCTCCGCGCCGCACGCCGCGCCCTGCGGGAGGAAATGCCCCGTCGCGTCACCGCGATCGAGGCCGAACCGGACGCCGCCTTCAGCCTCACCCCGACCCATCGCATCGCCTGGGCCAACGCGCCCATCGCCCGCATGGTGGGCGGCCCCGACACGCTCAGCCCTCGGGTGCAAATCCTCGACAGCGAATTCCTCGATGGCGCCCAGCGCGAACGGTTGCGCGCGCGGCTGCAATCCTACCTCGACAACAGAATCCGCACAGAACTCGCCCCCCTCTTCGCCGCGGCCGAGGCGGCGGAGCGCGTACCTGGCGCGCGCGGTCCGTTGCATCGGCTGCGCGAAACGCTGGGCCTTGTGCCGGGCGTGGATGAGGAAACCCTCGCTCCCGAGCTGCGGCTGAAACTGAAAGCCATCGGCGTGCGATCCGGCCGGTTCGCGCTGTTCCTGCCAGCGGTGATGAAACCCCAGGCCGCGGCGATGCGCGCCCGTCTCTGGGCCATCCGCCACGGTTTCGCCGTGCCCGTGCTGCCTGGGCCGGGTGCGGTGTCGTTGCCGGCCGCCACCGACTGGCCGCCAGGCTTCGCGGCGGCGAGGGGGTGGGTCGAGGCCGGCCCGGTCCTGGTACGGGTCGATATCGCCGAACGGATCGCCGGCGAATTGGGATACCTCACCCGCAAGGCCGCCGCGCCGCTGCCGACCGACCTTGCCTCCCGCCTCGCGGTCAAGGCCGACATGCTGTCCGCTGTTCTGCGCGGTCTGGGCTTCCGGGTAGTGCCGATCGGTGGCTTGGCGCCCGATGTTTATGGGCCGCCAGCGCCGCCCATGGTCGTGCCGCTGCGCCGCCGTCGCACCGTTGCCGTCGCCCCGTCGGGCGCGCGGGCGGCCACGCCGTCGCCCCAGGGGCCGATCCCGCACGGACCGTTCGCGGTCTTGGCCGCACTGAAGCGGTAACCCGCCTTGCCCGCCGCCGAAGTCGAGGATCGGGATTGGCAGCGGCTGGACAAATGGCTTTGGTGCGCCCGTTTCATGAAAGCACGCAGCGACTGCGCCAGCCTGGTGGGGGAGGGGGCGGTGCGCATTAACCGCCAGCCCACCGAAAAGGCACATGCGCGCCTTCGTGTCGGGGATATCCTGACGGTGGCGATCCGCGACGACGTGCGGGTACTGCGTGTTCTGTCCCTCGCCACCCGCCGCGGCCCGGCGCCCGAGGCCCGTAGTTTATATGAGGAGATCGCGTAGAAGCAGGGCGCCGGACCGCCGGCCGGTCTGCCCCGCGACAAACCGACTTGCGCTGCGTTGCAAAGCTCGGCATACCGCGCGCCCTGGTAGACCTGCTCTCATGCCCAATCCAAGGGGTTTCTCATGACCTACGTGGTCAACGACGGCTGCATCAAGTGCAAATACATGGACTGTGTGGAGGTGTGTCCCGTCGACTGCTTCTATGTCGGCGCCAACATGCTGGTCATCCATCCCGATGAATGCATCGATTGCGGCGTGTGTGAGCCGGAATGCCCCGCATCCGCCATCATCCCCGACAGCGACGACAAGGCCACCGAATGGGTGGAACACAACCGTACCTACGCCGCGCTCTGGCCGAACATCACCCGCAAGGGCGAACCGCCGGCGGATGCCGACGAATGGAAGGACAAGCCCGGCAAGAAGGCTTTGTTCTCCGCAGAACCGGGCTAATCTGCCCGCGACGCACGCCGTTACCCCTGTTCGATGCGAACGGCGTTCCTATATTGGCCCCATGACAAAAGGGATGTTGGGTGTCGAGCATGATGGATTCCGCCGGGAAAGCGGTGTCGGAAAACGACGGTGCCGAGGCAGCGCCAACGACTGAACCCCAGCGCGCCGCGCGCAAACCCGCGCGCCCCGCCGAAACCGGGAGCGAAGTCAAAGCCGCCGAGCCCACCGAACCCGAGTCGGCCACAGCATCGCGGCCGGATGCCGAGGCCCGCCGTCCGGTCCCGCACGGCGGCCCGACCCAGATACCCCGCGCCATGGCGAAGGCCGAAATCTTCGTCGAAGGCGATCATGTCGTCTACCCGACCCACGGCGTCGGCAAGGTCGAACGTATCGCCACCGAGGAAATTGCCGGCCATCGCCTCGAACTGATACACATCACCTTCGAAGAAAACCGCATGACCTTGCGGGTACCGGTCGCCAAGGCCCGCACCGCCGGCCTGCGCAAGCTTTCCTCCCGCAAGCAATTCGACGAAGCCATGGCCGTGCTGAAAGGCCGCGCGCGCATCAAACGCACGATGTGGTCCCGCCGAGCACAGGAGTATGAGGCAAAGATCAACTCCGGCGATCCAATGGCCATCGCGGAGGTCGTGCGCGACCTGCACCGCAATGCCGGCCAACCCGACCAGAGTTTTTCCGAACGGCAGATCTACGAATCGGCGCTGGACCGTATGGCAGCAGAACTTGCCGCCCTCGACGGCACCGACAAGCCGACCGCCGTCACCAAGCTCGGGGATTTCCTGAAGGCCGGCTGATCCCAACCCGCCGCTTTATATCGGCGGCTTCAGGTAACCAAGTTCTCGCACACAAACGGCGCCCGCATTGCCGGGCGCCGTTGCTGCATTGTCCGCGCGTTCGTTATCGGTCTGGCGACCCGGCTTTGTCTTCCGGAGACTCAGCCGGGATCGCCCCGCCAATCAGTTGTTGTTACGGTTGCCCAGCAGCTGCAGCAGCAGCATGAACAGGTTGATGAAGTTCAGATACAGGCTCAGCGCGTCGTAAACACTCCGCTTGTTCGCCCCATCGACACCCGTCGCGTACACATACTGCACGTAGTCGGCCTTGATCCGCTGCGTGTCATAGGCCGTCAGGCCGGTGAACACGACCACCCCGATCAGGCTGAGGGCGTACTGCAGCGCACTGCTGTGCAGGAAGAAGTTCACGAAACCCGCGATGATCATCCCGAACAGGCCCATCATCAGGAAGCTGCCCATCCGGCTCAGGTCGGCCTTGGTCGTGTAGCCCCACAGGCTCATGCCCGCGAACGTCCCGGCAGTGATGAAGAACACCTGCACGATGGACGCCTGCGTGTAGACGATGAAGATGCTCGTCAGGCTCGCGCCCATGCAGGCGCAGAACAGCCAGAACAGCGTCTGCGCCGCCGACGTCGACAGCCGGTTGACGCCAAGGCTCAACACCAGAACGAAGCCCAACGGTGCGAATACCGCGATCATCGTCAGCGCGGTCGGCTGGTTATGCGCCACCTGCCCGAACTGGGTCATGACGTCGCGGAAGAACAGCGCGTGCAGCGCGGGGACGCTGGCGATCGCGTAAGCGACGATGCCGGTCAGCACCAGACCCGATGCCATCCAGTTGTAGACCCGCAGCATATACGCCCGTAGCCCCGCATCGATGACGGCGGCGTTCGTGGCGGCGGAGGCTTGCGGGTAAGCCCCGTATTGAGGCGTGAAAGCCATGTTGTCCCTCTCTTACTCGTTGCGCAACTGCGAGGCCGGTTTGGCCCGCAGCGCGGTGGCCGTGCCAACGTAGCCGAATACCAGCATTACCACGATGGCACCCACAAGGGTAGAGATAAGCGTTCCCGGCAAAAAAACCCAGTCGCTATGCAAAATGTAATGCATCATCGCATAGCTCGCGCCCGACCCGACCAGCCCCGCCAGGACCCCCGCCGTCAGTCCCAGAATCCCGAACTCGGTCAGCCATGCCAGCCGGATTTGACCGCGCGTCGCACCGATGGTCCGCAGGATCACCGCCTCCCGCGTGCGCCGCCGCTGCCCGGCCGCCACCGCCCCCACGAGCACGATCGCCCCGGCGATCAACGTCAGCCCGCCGGTGGCACTCAGCGCCGCCGCGATCTGGTTCAGCAGCGAGGCGATCGCGGCCAGCACATCGGTCACCCGTATGCCCGTGACGTTCGGCAGCGCGTCGGTCACAGCCCGCAGCACCGTCCCCTGATCGGCATCGTTGACATGCACCGTCGCGATATGGGTATGCGGCGCGCCCGACAGGATCCCCGGGCTGGCGACCATGAAAAAATTGATCGACAGGCTCTGCCACGCGATATCCCGCAAACTGGCGACCGTCAGGTCCAGATCCCGCCCCAGCACATTGACCCGGATCACATCGCCTATCCCCACCCCCCATCCCTTGGCGAGGTTCGCATCGAACGAAACCAGCGGCGGCCCCTGATAATCGGCTGGCCACCACGCCCCCGCCGTCAGCCTGGTTCCCGGCGGTGGCGTCGCCGCATAGGTCAGGCCGCGATCGCCCTTCAGCGCGAAGGCTGTCTCCGGCGTCGTCCGCACTGCGTCGACCGGCACGCCCTTGACCGCCACGATCCTGGCCCGCAGCGAGGGCACATCGCGCAATTCGCTGGTGCCCGGCTGCGCCCGCACCACCGCATCGAACCGCGCCAGTTCATCGGACTGAATATCGATGAAGAAAAAACTCGGCGCATTCGCCGGCATCTGCGCCAGCACCGCCTGTCCGATATTCCCCTGGATCAGCGCCACCGTCGTCAGCGTCGACAGGCCCAGTCCGACTGAAACCAGCAGCAGCGGCGTTGCTGCCCCCGGCCGGTACAAATTGGCCACCCCCAACCGCGTCCAAGGCGGCAGGCGCCGCACCGGCAGCGCCCGAACCACTTGCATCAGTCCGCTCGCCCCCGCCCGGAACAGCGCCAGCGTCGCCAAACTGGCAACGCAGAACCAATACGCCAGCCGCCGATCCGGCGCCGAGGCAACCGTCAGCACAACCAACCCCAAAACCGAGGCGGAGGTCGCCACCACGATCCCAACCGCCGGCCACCCCCGAGGCGTCACTTCGCGAAACAGCGCCGCGCCCGGGATTTGTGCCGCCCGTCCCAGCGGCCACAGCGCGAAGGCAAACGCGGTCAGCACACCATACAGCGCCGCCAGCCCCAGCTCCGTCGGATACAGCGCCGCCCGAGCCGGCACCGGCAACACGTCGCCCAGCAGCCAGGATGCCGCGAACGGCAGTACCGCACCGACCATCAGACCCAGCCCGATCCCTATCCCGGCCAGTGCCATCACCTGGATCATGCACATCGAAAACACCGTCCCCGCCGGCGCCCCCAGACACCGCAGCGTCGCGATCGTCCGATACCGGGCATCCAGCCACGCCCGCACCCCGTTCGCCACGCCGATCCCGCCCACCAGCAGCGACGTCAGCCCGACCAGCGTCAGAAACAGCGCCGTCTGATCCAAAAACCGCGTCACCCCTGGCGCCGCGTCCCGAGGATCGCGCAACCGCAATCCCCGTCCGGGAAAAGCAGCCCCGACGGCGCCCGCCAGCCCCGGCTCGTCGCTCGTCACCCGCAATGCGTGCCGGATCATCGCCCCCGGCAGGATCAACCCGGTCGCCGGCAGCGCCTCGGCCGAAATCAACGCCCGCGCCCCGAACAGCGACGGGGTGACCACCCGGTCCGGCTCCAGTTTCAGTGCCCCGGCCACCCGGAACCGCGCATTGCCCAGCCGGACAACGTCCCCGACTTTCAGGCGCAGCCGATCGATAATGACGGGATCGAGCAAAATTCCGCCGCTTGCCAACGCCGTCGCCAAGGGTTGCGGCGGATCGATCCCCGCCGCGCCGATCAGTGGCCAGGCGCCATCGACCGCCTTCAACTCCACCAACTGGCGTTCCCCTGAAGCGGCAACCACGATCGAGCGCATCTGGGTGACCTCGGACATCCCGCTCACACGCGGTCGCAGCCAGTCGCGCAAACCTGGGGGCAGGGGATCGACGCCCGCATCGATCTCCAGATCGCCGCCCAGAATGCGCCGTCCGTCCGCCGCCATCCCCGCATCCACCGCCGCGCGCAGACCGCCAACGCCCGCGATGACGGCCACGCCCAGCGCCAGACACAGCACGATACCGCGTAGCCCCCGCACCCCGCCGCGCAGTTCCCGCCGAGCGAAACGCAGCGCCAGCATCATACCGGTGTCGCCTCGGTCACCCGCCCATCCGCCATGAACGCCAGCCGGTCGCACCGCTCCGCCAGCCGTGGGTCATGCGTGATCAGCAGCAGCGTCCCCCCGATCCGGGACCGCAGCGCGAACAGCAGGTCGATCACCTGCGCCCCCGTCGCCTGATCCAGATTGCCGGTGGGTTCATCGGCCAGCAGCAGCTTCGGTTCTGGCGCGAACGCCCGTGCCAACGCCACCCGTTGTTGCTCCCCGCCCGACAATTGCCCCGGCAGATGTGTCAGCCGATGCCCCAACCCCACGGACTGCAACGCTGCCATCGCTCGATCCGCCGCATCTGCCCGCCCGGCCAGTTCCAGCGGCACCGCCACATTCTCCAGCGCCGTCATCGTCGGAATCAGATGAAATGCCTGGAACACGATTCCCACGGACTGCCGCCGCAGCCGAGCCAGCGCGTCCTCGTTCATGGCTGTTACGTCCTGCCCGTCCAGCAGCACCTGCCCGGACGTCGCCCGCTCCAGCCCCGCCAGCAGCATCAGCAGGCTGGTCTTGCCGGACCCCGAGGGTCCCACCAGCGCCACCGCCTCATTCGCACCGATGTCCAAATCGACTCCGCGTAAAATATTGACCGGCCCGGCGGCGGAGGGCACGGTCAGCGTCAGTCCCCTGACCTGGACCAGGGGCAAATTTGGGGCTGTTGGCATGATGGCATCCATGGCGGCAGCATATGGGGTTCTCAGGCGCTGGGGTAAGGCCGGGGCGCTGCTGTTGGTGTGCGCTCTACCCTTTTCTCCAGCCGAGGCCGGCATGAAACTTTTGGTCCTGGGCGACTCCCTGACGGCCGGTTACGGCTTGTCGCATGAAGACGGGTTTCAGGCGCGGTTGCGCGCCGCACTGGCAACCGAAGGGTTTCAAGTGACCATCATCGACGCCGCCGTCTCCGGCGACACCTCCGCCGGCGGCCGTGCTCGGCTGGACTGGGTCCTGGCCGACGGCGCCGACGCCGCGATCGTCGAACTCGGCGCCAATGACGGGCTGCGCGGTCTGGACCCAGGGAGGATGGAAGCCAACCTCGCCGCGATCCTCGATACTCTGGCCGCGCGCCACATCCCCGTCCTGCTGAGCGGGATGGAGGCGCTGCCCAACCTCGGTTCCGACTACGACAACGAATTCCGCGCGGTCTACGCCCGGCTGGCGAAACGGCCGGGCGTGCTGTTCGACCCGTTCTTCCTCGAGGGCATCGTCGCCGACCCCACCCTGAACCAGCCCGACCGCCTGCATCCGAACGCCGAGGGCGTCCGCCGTATCGTCGCCCGCCTGTTGCCCTCGGTCGAAAAACTGCTGCGGGAGGTGCCCACGAAATGAGGTTGTTCGTCGGCATCGACTTGCCTTGGCAACTGCGCCAGGGCATTGCCAATCTGGCCACCAGCGGCATCCAGGGTGCCCGTTGGGTGCCGCCCGAGAACTACCATCTGACCCTGCGCTTCATCGGCGAGGTCCCCCCCCACCGAGCGGAGGAAATCGATCTGTCGCTCGCCGCGCTGCGTGGCCGGAAACTGGAACTGACGCTGGCGGGCGTTGGCACGTTCAGCAAGGGCGGCCGGGCGAACACGCTTTACGTCGGCGTCGAACGAAATCAGCGGTTGGAGCATCTGCAAAGCAAGATAGAAACTGCCCTGCAACGGACTGGATTGGACCCGGAACGCCGCCGCTTCCAGCCGCACGTCACCCTGGCCCGTCTCGATAACGCGCCTGAATATAAACTGGTGGAATTCGTCCAGGCGCATAATCTGTTTCGGTCCGAAGCATTTTCGGTGGAACACTTCACCCTGTTCAGTTCACAGCTTGGGAAGGAACAGTCGGTCTACACGGCCGAAGTGGAGTATGATTTGGGGTAAGTTCCAGAACCGCTATTCGCAACGGCGCATTGCGTATAACCGGTTGGCTGTTATGGCGTTTTCTGTTTGTGACGGCCTCTGCGGCTTTATCTTCCTCGGCGTGCTCTGTGCGAAACAGCGTGACCGCGCCCGGCAAGGTCCATGCTGGGGGCAGATGTCGGCTGGAATTAAATTCTATAATAGAAACATAAAAACTGAGCGAAATGACATGGTAGTCAATTGGTTTGACGAGCGAGAAATCGTGTTGTGGACGAAAAGCGTATAACAGGGTGCGGCCCCTTGCTTGCAGCCCCACCGCTGATGTTCCAACCCACTCATGACCAATCGCTCGATCGAAGGCGTGCGGCTGCGTTCGAAATGGCTTTTCCCACAATCCGCGCATACACGTCGTAGCGGCGATGCGTACGACATGACTGGCATTGCCAACACGACGCCACGAACAGGCGCAAGATTAAATCCAGAACGAGCGAATGTTCAAACCGATCGATGAATAAAAACGGTCCGGGTTAAAACTGAGTGCAAGATGGGCAATGAAGATATTAAGAAATGATAACGGTCCGGCGTCGCGCCGCCGGGCCGTTTCAGCCCGCCGCCGCGATCGCCGCGTTCAACGCCTTCACCCCAGCCCCTGGCCCATCCGGATGGTTCCAGATACACCCAACCACCGCCAGAAAATCGGCCCCGGCCCGCACCAGCGGCCCGCAATTCTCCGGCGTGATCCCCCCGATCGCGCAGGAGGGGATTTCCATCAACTCCGACCACCACTGCAGAATCTCGGGATCGACCTGATTGGTCACGACCTTCGTGGTGGACGGATAGAACGCCCCGAACGCCACGTAATCGGCCCCATCCTCCCCGGCGGTCATCGCCAGATCGCGGCTGCCCTTGCAGGTCACGCCCAGCATCAGGTCCGGCCCCATCATGCGCCGAGCCTCCCGGGCGGGGATGTCATCCTGCCCGACATGTGCCCCGTCGCAACCGGTCCCAACCACCAGATCCGCTCGGTCGTTCAACAGAAACGCCACCCCGCGCGCCTGAGTCACCGGCCGCAAGACGTCGATCGTGCGTTTCCACACGCTGTCGCTGACGTCCTTGATCCGCAGTTGCACCGCCGCCACATCGCCGGCATCCACCGCCTCGGCGAGCAAATCGGCGAACGGCAGCAGGTCGAACCGTTCCGGGGTGATCAGATAGGTCCGACAGCCGTCCGCCGCCATGCGATCAGGCCTTGTTCTGGTAGATGTCGATGATCTTGTTCAACATCTCCAACGCCGCCTCGCGCGGCCGCTGGAACGTGTTGCGCCCGATGATCGAACCGTTGGCGCCGCCGTCGCGCAGGCCGCGCACTTCGTCGAACACACCGTCCAGATCCTTCGCCTCGCCGCCCGAGAACACCACGATCCGCTTGCCGTTGAAGGACGACTGCATCACATGCGCGACCCGCTTGGCCAGCGTCGAGCCATCGAACTTCTCGTACGACTTCTTCGCCGCCTCCAGGCTGACAACCGCGGTCGGCGGCTTCACCTTGATGATGTTGGCACCCAGCAGCGCGGCCATCTGCGCGGCGTAGGCACAGATGTCGACCGCGGTTTCGGCGGCCTTGTCCAGGTTCGGCCCGCGCGGATACGACCACACGACCACCGCCAGACCGGCGTCCTTGGCTTCCAGCGTCAGTTCCCGCAGCTCTTCCATCTGGGCAAACGCGTATTCGCTGCCGGGATAGATGGTGAAGCCGATGGCCGCACAGCCCAGACGCAGCGCGTCCTTCACCCCGGCGGTCACCGCCTGATCCTTGTTGGTCGCCAGACTGTTGGAGCTGTTCACTTTCAGGATCGTCGGGATCTGACCGGCGAAGGTGTCGGCCCCCTGTGCGATCATGCCCAGCGGCGCGGCATAGGCGTTCAGCCCCGCGTCGATCGCCAACTGGTAGTGGTAATGCGGATCGTAGGCCGCGGGGTTGGGGGCGAAGCTGCGCGCCGGCCCGTGCTCGAACCCCTGGTCGACCGGCAGGATCACCATCTTGCCGGTGCCGCCCAGTTTGCCCGTGCAGAGGATGCGCGCGAGGTTGGCCTTCACACCGGGGTTATCGCCCTCGTACCAGTCGAGGATCTTCTTAACCTTCTGAGTCACGCGCATGGCCGGTCCAATCCCTTGTGAAATGTCTTAGGAGCGGCGGCGTTTGTAGAGGATGACGCCGGAAACGTGCAACCCTCGGCCCCGCAAACGGCACGCGCGACGGGTCACCGATTTTTGTTGCGAGATGTTCAGTTCGACCGGCCGATAATACGTCTGTTCCGCCCTACGCCCGCGGCGGCGGTGCCGTATTCTGGAACGACGGCCGAGCGGTCAGACGGGCATGGTAAGCCATCAGATTGGCGTGGCCTTCCAGCACCGCTTTGCTTTGCGGGAACATCAGCCCGTAGTCGATCATCGGCAGCACGTTCATATCGGCGAAGGTCAGACTGTCCCCGGCCAGATACGTGCTCCGCCCCAGCGCATCGTCCAGCGCTTTGGCGATTTTCGCGATTTCCGGCACCGCGGCGTCGATCTTCGCCATGTCCGGGCCTTTTTCCTTGTCGGCGAACACCAGCCGCACCACCAGTTCCCGCATGATCCAGCGGTCCACCTTCACGTTGCCGTAAGCGACCCACTGCTCGCAGATCGCCGCGCCGACCGCGTCTTCGGGGATGAACTTCGGACCGGCGAACGCCTTGTCGATATAGGTGGCGATGCCCTTGCTCTCGAACACCGCGACATCGCCGTGCCGCATGCAGGGGATCTGCCCGGCGGGGCTGATCGCCGCAACCGCCGGCGTGTGCGGAAACGCGGGATTCAGCGTGTAGGGGACGCCCTTTTCCTCGCACAGCATGCGGATGGAGCGGACGTAGTTCGAAACCGGCACTCCGATGATTTCCAAATCGGCCATGGTGCGCGTTTCCTTCCGATGTAAGCGCCGGCACCCTAAGGGCGCCGGCGCGGCACTGTCCACGACATTGACGTTACAACGCCCGTCACATCCCCAGCACATCCATCATCGACCGCAGCCCGGGATCCCGCCCGGCGATCCACAACGCCGCGCGCACCGCCCCCGTCGCGAAAGCGCGCCGGTCGAACGCCCGATGCGTCAGCGCGATATGCTCGGTCCCCGCCGCGAAAATCAGCGTGTGCTCCCCCACGACCTGACCGCCGCGCAGCGCCGCGAACCCGATCGCCCCGGTCTTGCGCGCACCGGTATGCCCGTGCCGTCCGCTCTCGATCACATCGTCCAATGACACGCCGCGACCTTTGGCCACCGCGCGGCCCATCCCGATCGCGGTGCCGGACGGTGAATCAACCTTCTGCCGGTGATGCATCTCCACGATCTCCGCGTCGTATGCATCCGCCGGCAGCGCCGCCCCCATCCGTTCGGCCAGCGCCAGCACCAAATTCACCCCCGCCGAGAAATTCGACGCATAAACGACGGGTATCCTTCCGGCTGCCGCCGCGACCGCCGCCTCGTCCTCCGCTGACAGGCCTGACGTCCCCAGTACCCAGGCCTTCCCCGACTCCGCCATCGCCGCCGCCGTCGCCTGCGCGGTCGAGGCATGGGTGAAATCGATCACCACATCCGACGCCGCCGCCAAAGCCGCCACATCCGCGTAAGCTGTCACCCCCGCCGGCGGAGCGGCCGAACGTCCAACGCCACCGGACAGCACTGCCCCCGCGGCGATAACCTCCTCGACCAGCAGTTGGCCCATCCGGCCGGTCACCCCGGCAATTCCGATGCGTGTTGTCATGTAGCGGTTCCTCCCCCGACCCGAATTTCCGGCGGCACCTTCCCGCCTTGCGCAGGCGTGGGCAAGCCGGACGGTGCCCAGCCCGTCATCATCGCCAGCCGCAGTGTCACCGGCACCCGCCCATCGCGCACAGGCAGCGACGCCAGAGCCATCGGGAACAACGCCCGAGGCGGCACAACCCGCTCCCGTAACCGAACCGCGTTACTCTCGCCCGCCGCCCGCAAATCCCGCACCAGCGCCATCGGATCCCGATACAACAGCCGCATATCCTCGATATCCGCCACCGGCAGCGCGAATCCCGCCCGTTGCAGCAGCCCCGCACAGTCGCGCAGTTCCGGGAACGGCGAGACGCGCGGCGAGACCCCGCCGGTCAACGCTGCCTCGGCTTCCGTCAGCGCTGTCCGCAGTTCCGTCAACGTCCCCAGCGCCGGCATGCTCGCCAGGAGCAGTCCGTCGGGTTTCAGCGCATGGCGCAACTGGATCAGCGCCCCCGGCAGATCGTTGACGGCATGCAGCGCCAGACTGGCCACGATCAGGTCGAAACTGGCCGGCGCGAACGGCAGAAATTCCTCATCCGCCGCTACCGCCAACCCGCCGTTCCGCTTGGCCATAGCGGGTGAAAGATCGCAACTGACGACCTCGATCCCCCGCGCCCGCAGCAACGGCGCCACCACGCCCCGCCCGCCCACATCCAGCGCGAAGGAAAATCGCCGCGTCGTATCGTCGAGACGGTCGATCAGCCGCTCTGCCGCGTCGCGCAGCACGTCCGCGACCGTGCCCACGGTCGCAGCCGAGCGGTCCCGGTACCGCCGCACCGCCGAACGATCGAAAACCAGCATCGTATCCATCGCCGCCATGTGCGCCGGGAAACACAAATTGCCAAGCGCCTCCCCCACGTCCTACGGTTGCACCGAGCAGGAGCGCCCAAAGCCATGAAATCAGTCGACCCCAAAACCCTCCGCACCTGGATCGAAGACGGCCAGGAACTCGCCCTCCTCGACGCCAGGGAGGACGGCGAATTCGGTGCCGAGCACCTGTTCTGGGCCGTCCCCTGCGGCATGGCGCGACGCGAAATCCGCGCCCGCGCACTGCTCCCGCGCCTGGATACCCGCATCTGCATCACCGATGACGGGCGTGGCGTTGCGCAGTCGTTGGCGGCGTGGCTCGAAACCATCGGCTGCACGGATGTCTCCGTTCTCGAAGGCGGGACCAAGGCCTGGAAGGCCGCGGGCTATGTCGTGTTCTCCGGCGTCAACGTGCCCTCCAAGGCGTTCGGCGAATGGGTCGAGCACCACTACGGCACCGAAAGCGTCGATGCCCCTGAACTGAACGAGTGGATAAAATCCGGGAAAAACATGGTGGTGCTCGACAGCCGCACCCAGGAAGAGTTCAACCGCATGTCGATCCCCACCGGCATCAGCGTGCCCGGCGGCGAACTCGTCTACCGCATCGGCGATCTCGCCCCCGATCCCGAAACCCTGGTCGTCGTCAACTGCGCCGGCCGCACCCGCAGCATCATGGGCGCCGAGAGCCTGCGCCGCGCCGGCATCCCCAACAAGGTCGTCGCCCTGCGCAACGGCACCATGGGCTGGGACCTCGCGGGCCTGACCTGCGAGCACGGCAAGACCGACCGCTTCGTGCCCGGCACGCCGAAGACCGCCGACCTCGCGCACCAGCGCGCCAGCGCCTTCGCCGCCGAAACCGGCGTGCGGACGATCACACCCGCGCAACTCGACGCCTTCGAGGCCGATACGTCGCGGACCCTCTACGTCCTCGACGTCCGCGATCCCCCCGAGTTTCGCGCCGGCCACCGTGCCGGCAGCATCAACGCCCCCGGCGGCCAGCTGGTGCAGGCGACCGACACCTGGGTCGGCGTTCGCGGCGCCCGCATCGTCCTGATCTGTGACACCGGCGCCCGAGCCCGGATGTCCGCCGCGTGGCTGAGGCTGATGGGCCATCGGGATGTCTTCGTCGCCGACAATGCGCTGCAAGGCGGCACGCCCCGCCCGGCCGTGCCGGAACTGTCCGTCCCCGTCACTACCATCGGCGTCGCCGAACTCGCCGCCAAACTGGCGGACACAACGGTGATCGACCTCGGCCGCAGCCTCGATTTCCGCGACGGCCACATCCCTGGCGCCATCTGGGGCGTGCGCAGCCGCCTGCCGGCCCCGCCCGCCGGCAAGCCGGTCGTCCTGACCTCACAAGACGAGCAGATCGCGCGCCTCGCGGTCCCCGAAATCCAGGCGCTGACGGGCGCGCCGCCGAAGATCCTCGCCGGCGGCACCGCTGCCTGGAAAGCCGCCGGCCAACCGCTGGAGAAAAATCGCCTGATCCCCGCCGATGAGGACTGCATCGACTTCTACCTCCGCCCCTACGACCGCAACGCGGGAGTCGAGGAAGCCATGCACGCCTACCTCTCCTGGGAAATCGATCTGGTGCACGAGATCGAGCGCGATGGCACGGTTCGCTTTGGCACTGGTCACTGATCTCGGGCGCATCGCCCTCGACTTTCTGCTGCCGCCGCACTGCGCCGCCTGCGATGAACCGGTGGCGACGTCGGGGCAACTGTGTGCCGCCTGTTTCGCCGCCACCAACTTCATCGCTGCCCCCTGCTGCGACCGCTGCGGCGTTGCCTTTCCCGTCGCCATGCTCGGCCCCATCTGCCAGGTCTGCGAGGAAAATTCCCCGCTCTACCGCCAGGCCCGAGGCGGCCTGGTTTACGACACCCAGGGCCGCCGCCTGATCCTGCCGTTCAAACACGCCGACCGCCCGGAACTGGCCCATGTCCTGGCCCCCCACGTGGCGCGGGCCGGCGCTGCGCTGTTGAAACGAGCGGATGTACTGATCCCGGTCCCTTTACACCGCCGCCGCCTGTTCGCCCGCCGCTACAATCAGGCGGTTTTGCTCGCGGCGGTGTTGGGCCGCACCGCCGGCATCCCGATCCTGCGGGACGCCTTGATCCGCACCAAAGCGACGGTATCGCTGGGCGACAGCACCGCGGCCGAGCGAGCCGAGGAAGTCGCCGGCGCCTTCGCCGTGCGGCCGAAGGCACGGTCCGCGGTCGAAGGCCGACAGGTATTGCTGATCGACGATGTCATGACCTCCGGCGCCACCGCCAGTGCCTGCACCGCGACGTTACTGGAAGCCGGCGCGATCGCGGTGGACGTCCTGGTCGCCGCGCGGGTGCCGCCGCCACGGGGGGAGGAGATGGGCACGGAAGACTAGGCCGTGTGGACGGAATCCCTGATATGCATATTTGAGGGATTCCCGAATCGGCATTTCATCGAATCACTGCGTGACCGGCAAGGGAGGCCGGACATGCTGACGAAACTGACGGAGCAAGACTGGGAATTGGTGCTGGA
>CAIRCM010000160.1 GCA_903877125.1 uncultured Acetobacteraceae bacterium
TACCACGGTGCCATGAGGCGCGCCCAGCAGCGCCTGACGGCGCGCTTCGTCGTTGGTGGAGCCGACTCGTTCGAGGTGTTGGATCGTGAACATGGCTAGACGATAGCACATCGTGGACCGAACGCGTCAGGCGACAAGCGGAAGTCGATTTATGTTGCAACGCCGCAAACCGAAGCATAGCGTGACCTTGGATTTGCAAACGGGAGCAAGACAATGCCTACCCCATACAGCAACAGCGATCCAACCGGCACGGAAGCCGTCGAGCAACGCGATCCCATGGACGACGAAGAAAAAGTCCTGGCCAATCGTCCGGACGCCAATATACCCGCGCTACTGACACGGGACGTACTCGGCGGCTAAACGCGGATTGGGAGAGGCGTGGGCTGAGCGGACTATATTTCGCTCAATCCGGCTCGTACGACGCTGCCCTCGATCAGGACCGAGAACGTCGTGCTGCGTGGTTTCATGCTGCCCAGCCGCCGGCCTGCGCCGCGCAAACGCATAGTTTCCGACATCGCGCGCTGGGTTGCCACGTCAGGCCGCATCCTTTCGGCCGATGGGACGGTCCCGCTGTACGACGGCGCCGCGGGGGAGCAGGGTGGCAAAACCGGCACCGTTGTTGTCGAATGGGGGAAGTGGAGCAAGGAATCGAACATGCCGGAACGTCCCCTCGTACTCGTCGTCGGTGCCAATCGAGGGATCGGCCTGGGCGTCACCCAAGCCTACCTTGGCCACGGCTGGGATGTCATTGCCACCGCCCGAGCGCCAGATCGCGCCGAGGCGCTGCAGCGTCTGGCGGGCGCCGAACCCGGTCATGTGGAGATCCGGGCGCTGGATATGTCGGATGGCCGGGGCGTCGATGCCTTCGCCGCGTCGGTGGCGGATCGGACCTTCGATGCGGTGTTGATCAATGCCGGTGTCGCCGGTCCCGCGCATCGCAGCGCCAACAGCGCCACGCCCGAGGAAATCGGCGCGCTGATGTTCGTCAATGCCATCGCGCCCATCCGCCTCGGGCGCCTGCTGCTCAAGAACATCAAGGCTGATTCGGGCGTGCTGGGGTTCACCAGTTCGATCATGGGCAGTGTCGCACTGAACGCCGGCGGTCATGAGCTTTATCGCGCCAGCAAAGCGGCGTTGAATTCGTTGAGCCGCGGCCTGTTCGCGGAGATGCGGGGCCGGAACCTGACGCTGCTGACGCTGCATCCCGGCTGGGTGCGCACCGACATGGGCGGCTCGGGCGCGCCGGTTGGGGTGGAGGAAAGCGCGCGCGGGATGGTGGACGTCATGATCCGGTCGGCTGGCGGTCGCGGTCACGCTTTCCTGGATTATCAGGGGAAGGAACTCGCCTGGTAATCCAGGTCCAGGCAAATTACCGTCATGGTCGGGTCAGGTTCGAGCGTGAGGGATTATACTCCCCCTCGCAACGCCTGACCCATCGGCTGGGCCCCCGAGTGATGCCGGCGAGTGCCGGTATCCATGTCTTCGACAGTTACGGCCTCACCAGACGTGGGTACCGGCATTCGCCGGCATGACGATGTGAAGCGAGCCATGAGTCAAAGGTTCTGAAGGCTGGGATTAGATGCCCGCTGGACCACGACAGGGTTAGGTTTACCCCATCGTGGTCCAGCGGTCTTTGCTTGATCGCGTGATTCACGCCGCCGTGTGTTTCCACCTCTGGCGATCACGCACTAGCCGACGGTCTCCGGTTCCGCATGTCCTGAACCGTCGCCTTCCGCATCTTCCGGGCTCGGGAGGGCCGGCGGTGGTGCCTCCAGCGTCTCGAATTCCAGCTTGCCGTCCTTCAGGGTCACCTTCACCGAACCGCCTTTGACGAGTTTGCCGAAGAGCAGTTCCTCGGCCAGCGGTTTTTTGATGTGCTCCTGAATGACCCGAGCCAACGGACGAGCGCCGTAGAGACGATCGTATCCGCGTTCGGCGAGCCATTCCTTCGCCGCGGAGGACAGCTCGATCGTGACGTTCCGATCGGCCAACTGGGCTTCGAGCTGCATGACGAATTTCTCGACGACCCGGCCCACGGTCTCCGGCGTAAGGCCGGCGAAGGGGATGACGGCATCGAGACGGTTACGGAATTCCGGGGTGAACAGACGCTTGATGGCGTCGGTATCCTCCCCTTCCCTGGTGTCACGGCCGAAGCCGATGGCTTCCTTCGCGAGGTCGGAGGCACCGGCGTTGGTTGTCATGATCAGGATGATGTTGCGGAAATCCACGACCTTGCCGTTGTGGTCGGTCAGTTTGCCGTGATCCATGACCTGCAGCAGGATGTTGTAGAGGTCCTGATGGGCTTTCTCGATCTCGTCGAGCAGCAGCACCGCGTGCGGATGCTGATCGATCGCATCGGTCAGCATGCCGCCCTGATCGAAGCCGACATAGCCGGGCGGCGCACCGATCAGGCGGGAGATCGAGTGCCGTTCCATATATTCCGACATGTCGAAGCGGATCAGCTCGATCCCCATGGTGGAGGCGAGTTGGCGCGCGACCTCGGTCTTGCCGACGCCGGTGGGGCCGGAGAAGAGGTAGTTGCCGATCGGCTTTTCCGGCTCGCGGAGTCCGGCGCGTGCGAGCTTGATCGCGGCTGCGAGTGCCTCGATGGCCTTGTCCTGGCCGAACACCATGTTCTTGAGATCGCGTTCGAGGTGCCGCAGGGTCTCCTTGTCGTCGGCCGAGACGGATTTCGGCGGGATTCGCGCGATCTTGGCGACGATTTCCTCCACGTCCTTGAGGGTGACGAGTTTGCGGCGCAGATGCTCCGGCAGGAGCATGCGGGAGGCACCGACCTCATCGATCACGTCGATCGCCTTGTCCGGCAACTTCCGGTCGTGGATATATTTCGCCGACAATTCCACCGAGGCCCGGATCGCTTCGTCGGTGTATTCGACCTTGTGGTGCTTTTCGTAATTCAGCTTCAGGCCGCGCAGGATTTTGACGGTATCCTCGATCGAGGGTTCGTTGACGTCGATTTTCTGGAACCGGCGGACCAGGGCGCGGTCTTTTTCGAAATAATTCCGGAACTCCTTGTACGTCGTGCTGCCGACGCACCGCAGGCTGCCTGAGGCGAGCGCGGGTTTGAGCAGGTTCGATGCGTCCATCGCGCCGCCGGATGTCGCGCCGGCGCCGATGACCGTGTGGATTTCGTCGATGAACAGGATCGCGCCGGGCAGGTTTTCGAGTTCGTTCACCACGGCCTTCAGGCGTTCCTCGAAATCGCCGCGATAGCGGGTGCCGGCGAGCAGGGAGCCCATGTCGAGCGCGAAAATCGTCGACTTCGCGAGGACCTCGGGCACGTCGCCTTCGACGATACGCTTGGCCAAGCCCTCGGCGATGGCGGTTTTGCCGACGCCGGGATCGCCGACATAGAGCGGGTTGTTCTTGGTGCGCCGGCAGAGGATCTGAATGGTCCGTTCGATTTCCAGATCGCGCCCGATCAGCGGATCGATCTTCCCGGCCTGGGCCTTCTTGTTCAGATTGACGCAGTAGTTGGCCAGCGCGTCCTGGCCGCGCTTGCCGCCCGACGGCTTATCCTCGCGTTCGGGCTCGCCGCGTTCGTGTTCCGTATTCGGCCCCGACCCGCTGACTGGCCGCTGCGCGGA
>CAIRCM010000161.1 GCA_903877125.1 uncultured Acetobacteraceae bacterium
AAGCCGAAGGGCGCGCGCCTGGGGGCCGCGTGCGCGCTATCGCGATCCGCTGATGGCGAGCGACGGCGCCGCCGGCATCGACGCCATGCTGGCCGCCGTCCAGGCGCGCTTCCCGGGCTTCGTGCTGAAGCGGATCTCGGCTGTCGACGCGCACAACGGGAGCGCTCGGTTCGCCTGGTCGCTCGGGCCGGAGGCGGGGCCGTCGATCGTCGAGGGGGTGGATTTCTGCTCGCTCGATCCGGAGGGGCGGCTGGAGAGCGTGGTGGGGTTTATCGACAAGATGTGACGCGCCGTGCGCGTCATCCCGAGCATTTGCGAGGGACCTTGCCCCGGGCGGGCGAGGTCCCTCCACTCCGCTGCGCTCCGGTCGGGACGACGGGGGTGGGTTGCCCAAAGGCCCTCGGCTGCGCTCGGGACGACAGCGGGGTTGGGGCGGATGACACAAAAGGACTTGCGGAATATTGCGATAATCGCTATATTGTCGCATGATCTTCGTTTGGTTCCGCCACCGCATTTCCCATCCGCAGGGTGGAAATTCATGAGACTCATGAGGCTCATGAGGAATCGCCTCTGGTCCAAGCGGGCCGGCGTTATGTGTGATTCCTCCTGCAGAGGCGTTTTTTTTGAAACGCAAAAAGCCCGACCACAGGTTTCCCTGCGGCCGGGCCTTGCTGCCTCAACCGGCCATCTGGACCGGCTCGTCGAGGGGGCGTTACTTGTCGATCGCCGGCGGGCCGGCCGGGGCCGGGGTGGTCATCGGCGCCGGGGTCGCGTTGGTCGGGCCCGTGCCCGGGGTGCGCAGCGGGGCGGCGCCGGGGGCCGGGGCGGTCACGTCGCTCATCGGCGCCGGGGCGGTCGCCACGTTGGCGCCGTGGCGGCTGTGCAAGGTGCCGTTGAAATACAGCGCGCCGCCGACGATGCCGACCAGCACCAGGATGCCCAGAAGCACATAGGGGGCGCGGGCGTTGCTCTCGGCCGGTTCGTAATCGAACGGACGGGCTTCCCCGGGGATCGGGTTGCCGAACTTGTCGAAGTCGCGCGGGTTGTTGTAGTCGCTCATGTTGGCTCTCCTCCGGTTTGGTGTGTGTATTCGTCCCCCTTCCAACGCGCGCTTGTTCAGGGGGGTTGCGACGGATTGGCCCCGTCTGTGCTAGGTTTTTGGCGGGTTTGGAGGACATAAACATGCCGGATTCGGTTCTTGCGAAGGTTCCCGAGGTTCTGGGGGCCGAAGAGGCCAGGGCGCTGGTCGCCTCCTACGCGGCGGTGAGCCCGACCGCGGAGAAGAAGGACATCGGCCGTATCGACGTGCACATGGGCCGCTTCATCGCGCTCTCGCCGCTCTGCCTGGTCGCGACCGCCGATGCCGCGGGCAAGCAGGACGTCACCCCGCGCGGCGATCCGCCCGGCTCGTTCAAGGTGATCGACGAGAAGACGATCGCGATCGCCGACCGGCCGGGCAACAACCGGCTCGACACGCTGAAGAACCTGCTGGAGAACCCGGAGATCGGGCTGATCTTCCTGCTGCCGGGCGTCGCCGAGACGGTGCGTTGCGCCGGCACGGCCCGGCTCTCGGTCGATCCCGAGCTGCTGGAATCGATGGCGGTGCAGGGCAAGGCGCCGAAGTGCGCGATCGTCGTGACGGTGCGCCAGGCCTATCTCCACTGCGCCAAGGCGATCATCCGCTCGAAGCTGTGGGAGGGCGCGTACGCCGTGCCGAAGAGCACCTTCCCCTCGATCAGCCGCATGGTCGGCGACCAGGTGGGCTTCACCGAGGAGCAGAAGAAGATCGCCGAGGAGCGGCTGGTCGTCGCTTACAGGGACACGCTGTGGAGCGTGCCGGGTCAATGACGGCGGCAACGACGGCGTACGTCGTGACCGGCCAGCGCGCCCGCCAGATGCGGGTCGTGCCGGCCGAGGTGCTTAAGCGTCTGTACATGCGTTCGGACTGGGCGGGGGCGAAGCAGACGGCGGCGCATCTCGCGCTGCTGGTGCTGGGCGGGGCGGCGATCCTGGCGACACGCGGCACCTGGTGGGTGGTGATTCCGCTGATCGCGCAGGCGTTCTTCGTCAACGCGCTGTTCGGCGCCATGCACGAGTCGGTGCACTACGGCTCGTTCAAGACGCGCTGGATGGCCGACGTGCTGGCCTTCTTC
>CAIRCM010000162.1 GCA_903877125.1 uncultured Acetobacteraceae bacterium
ATCCACGAGAAGAAGCTGTCCGGCCTGCAGCCGATGTTGCCGCTGCTGGAAAGCATCGTGCAGTCCGGCCGTCCGCTGGTGATCATCGCCGAAGACGTCGAGGGCGAAGCCCTGGCGACCCTCGTGGTGAACAAGCTGCGCGGCGGTCTGAAGATCGCGGCCGTGAAGGCGCCTGGCTTCGGTGATCGCCGCAAGGCGATGCTGGAAGACATCGCGATCCTGACCGGTGGCACTGTGATCAGCGAAGACCTGGGCATCAAGCTCGAGAACGTGAAGCTCGCGGACCTCGGCAAGGCCAAGAAGATCCTGATCGAAAAGGAAAACACCACGATCGTCGAAGGCGCTGGCAAGAAGGCCGACATCCAGGGCCGTTGCAGCCAGATCCGCGCGCAGATCGAGGAAACCACCTCCGACTACGATCGTGAGAAGCTGCAAGAGCGTCTCGCGAAGCTGGCCGGCGGCGTGGCCGTCATCCGCGTCGGTGGCAGCACCGAAGTGGAAGTGAAGGAGCGCAAGGATCGCGTCGACGACGCGCTGCATGCGACCCGCGCTGCCGTGGAAGAAGGCATCGTTCCGGGCGGCGGCGTCGCTCTGGCCCGTGCCTCCCTGATCCTCGCCAAGCTGAAGGCCGACAACGACGACCAGCGCTTCGGGATCGAGATCGTCCGCAAGGCGATCACCGCGCCGATGCGTCAGATCGCCGAAAACGCCGGTGAAGACGGCGCCGTGATCGCCGGCAAGACGCTGGAAAACGGCGAATACAACTACGGTTACGACGCCCAGTCCGGTGAATTCAAGGACATGGTGAAGTCCGGCATCATCGACCCGACCAAGGTTGTGCGCACCGCTCTGCAGGACGCCGCCTCGATCGCCGGTCTGCTGGTGACGACCGAAGCCATGGTCGCCGAGAAGCCGGAGAAGAAGGCCGCCCCGATGCCGGGCGGTGGCGGCATGGGCGGCATGGACGGGATGGATTTCTAATTTTCCATCCACGCCGTTGCGTTACGAAGGAGGGGCGGACCGTAGGGTCCGCCTCTTTTTTGTTTGGAGGTCCTGATGCCAACCATTGCTTACATCGGCTCTATCCAGATCAGGATCTACTACGACGACCACGGCGTGCCACATTTTCACGCCGTTAGCCCCGACTTCGATTTCAAAATCGCGATTGCGGATTTCAGCGTGGTTTCGGGAACCGGCCGCATAAGGGGACGCGACCTCGCCGCGATTCGGTCATGGGGACAAAAGCATCGCGATGCGCTATTGTCGAATTGGCAGCGCGCCCGCGATGGCATGCCGCTGACGTCTATCGAGGACTGAACATGCTGTACCGGATTAGCGATGCGACCGCGCATTCCGACCTTAAGGTCTCCGTCACTTGGTCGGATGGCGTTACCGCCGAGGTTGATTTGTCGCCCGTACTGGCCAAAGGCCCGGTCTTCGCGGCTTTGCGGGACAGGATTTATTTTGTGACCAACATGCGCGTCGCCGATGACCGCCTGGGACTCGAATGGCCGAACGGCGTCGATTTTTCCGCCGATGGCCTGCGCTTTCGCGCGTTTCCGGCAGAAGCGACGGAAGAGTTCGGCGACGTTCCTGACCGAGGGCGGCCGGTATCGGGGCCGACGCATCGCGCCGCGTAGCCATTGGCTTTCAAGGACCGCGTCGACGACGCGCTGCATGCGACCGGAACGGCCGTGGAAGGAGGCATCGTGCCCGGCGGGGCCGTCGCTCCGGCGCGCGCATCCCTTATTCTGGCGAAGCCGAATGGCTTCAACGACGACAAGCACTTCGGGATCGATATCGTCCGCAAGGCGATCGCCGGCCCGATGCCCGGCGGTGACAGCATGGCTGGACTGTCGCGCGACACGAGAAGGGCGCGCGCAAGGCCAGCCCTTTCTTTATCGGCACGCCCCCATCTTCGCGCCGCGCAAGCCTGTGCTATAAGGGCCGCGATGGATCAGATGCACCCCCCCCGCCCGACCCGCCCGCGCTCGGCCGCCCTCAGCGGACTCCTCGCGCTCGTGCTGATGCTGCCCCTGTTCCTGACGGGATGCGGCGACGACAAGGAGGCTGACGCCAACAATGTGGCCGCCGCACCGGTGGAGGATATGTACAACAACGGCCTCGACGCACTGAACGCCAAGCGCTTCCAAACCGCCGAGGATCAGTTCGCCGCCGTCCAGCAGAACTACCCCTATTCAAGCTGGGCGGTGAACGCACAGCTGATGCAGGGCTACACGCAATATCTGCGTAATCACTATACCGATGCGATCGGCACGCTCGACCGGTTCTCCCAGCTCCACCCGGCCCATCACGATATCGCCTACGCCTATTACCTGCGCTCACTTTCTTATTACGAGCAGATCACCGACATCCAGCGTGACCAGCACGGCACCGAACAGGCACTGAATGCCCTGCGCGACGTCGTGAACCGCTTCCCTGAATCGCCCTACGCCCGCGATGCCAAGCTGAAGATCGACCTCTGCGTCGACCATCTCGCCGGCAAGGAAATGGAGGTCGGCCGCTGGTACGAACATCAGCATTTGTATGAAGCTGCGATCGGCCGTTTCCAGAAAGTCGTGGATGACTACCAGACCACCAATCACGTCGCCGAAGCGCTGCATCGGCTGACCGAAATCTATCTGATCCTCGGCCTGAAGGACCAAGCACGCAAAACCGCCGCCGTACTCGGACACAACTACCCCGGTAGCCCCTGGTACTCCGACAGTTACGCCGACCTCGTCGGAGATCGCCCATTAGGGGCGGCCGATGACATGCCGCCCAACGGGCAGCGCGGCTTCATGTCCCGCGCCTGGCACGCGATCTTCTGAACGAAACGGCGCGGGCGCCGCATGCTCACCGCGCTGTCGATCCGGGACGTGGTGCTGATTGAGCGCCTCGATCTTACCTTCGACACCGGCCTGACGGTTTTGACCGGGGAAACCGGGGCCGGCAAGTCGATCCTGCTGGATAGCCTCGGCCTCGCAACTGGCGCGCGCGCCGATTCGGGCCTCGTTCGGGCCGGCACCGAGCAGGCCAGCGTCACGGCCTGTTTTTCCCCCCGCTCCGACCATCCGGTCATGGCGCTGCTGGCGGAACAAGGCCTGCTGGCCGAGGATGACGTGGTCCTCCGCCGCATCGTCACCAAGGACGGCCGGTCCCGAGCCTTCGTCAACGATCAGCCCGTGGGCGTGGCATTGCTGCGCCGTGTCGGCGCACTGTTGGTGGAGGTGCAGGGCCAGCATGAACAGATGGGCCTCGCCGATCCCGCCAGCCACGCGGGCTTCCTTGACCAGTTCGGCGTGCCCGCCCAATTGCGCGAAGCCGTCGCCTCGGCTTGGCGCGAATGGCGCAGTGCCCTGACAAAACTGCAAGCCGCGCGCGCTGCCATCGAATCGGCGGCACGCGATGAGGAATGGCTGCGCCACGCGGTGGACGAGCTGAGCAAACTGGCCCCGCGCGAGGGAGAGGAAGAAGAACTTGCCGCCGAACGCCAACGGTTGCAGCAAGGCGAACGGCGCGCGGAGGCGATTGCTTCTGCCCTGTCCGAACTGACCCCAAAGGACCGCCGGTCCAGCGGCCCCGCTTCGTCCCTGCGCGCGGCTTCACGGGCACTGCAACGGCTGGTGCCGGCGAACCAGCCAGACACGCCCAATCCCGCCGCCGAAGCGATGGCCGCGCTGGAACGCGCCGAAGAGGCCCTGGCCGAAGCGGAAACCTTGCTGACACGCCTCGCCAATGAAGCCGACGCCGATCCCCGCCTGCTGGAACAGGCCGAAGAGCGCCTGTTCGCCCTGCGCGCCGCCGCACGCAAACATGCCGTGCCGGTCGTCGAGTTGCCCGCCTTACTGGACCGGCTTTGTGAACGCCTTGCCGCGCTGTCGTCCGGGGAAGCAGAGATCGCCGCGCTGGAACAAGCCGCCAAAGATGGCCGCACCCGCTACATCGCCGCCGCCGAGGCGCTGTCCGTTGCCCGGCACGCGGCGTCGGCGCGATTGGACAAGGCGGTGGCGAAAGAGTTGCCGCCCCTGCGGCTCGACAAGGCCCGCTTCCATGCCGACGTCGCGACGGTACCCGAATCCGCCTGGGGACCGTCGGGAAGCGATACCGTGGGCTTCCTGATCGCCACCAATCCCGGCCAGACACCCGGACCGCTGGCCCGGATCGCGTCGGGCGGCGAAATGTCGCGCCTCATGCTGGCGCTGAAAGTCGTGCTGGCCGCCGGATCGGTTGTGCCGACATTGGTCTTCGACGAGGTCGATTCCGGCATAGGCGGCGCGACGGCCGCGGCGGTCGGCGAACGCCTCGCCCGCGTGGCCGAGGGTGTGCAGGTCCTGGTCGTGACCCACAGCCCCCAGGTAGCGGCACGCGGTGCCGCGCATCTGCGCGTCGCAAAGGCCGTGGTCGGCACCCGCACCGCGACCGATGTGGAAATCCTGAGTGTCCCCGCGCGACGGGAAGAAATCGCCCGCATGCTCGCCGGCGAAACCATCACCCCGGCGGCGCGGGCGGCGGCGGACGAACTGCTGGGAATGGCGGGATGAGCGACCTGACCGAAGAACAGGCCAAGATCGAACTCGCACGGCTGGCGATGGAAATCGCGTATCACGATCGCCTCTATTACCAGAACGACGCGCCGGAGATCACCGACGCCGAATACGACGCGCTGCGCAAACGCAATGCCGAAATCGAGGCTCAATTCCCCGCGCTGGTCAGGTCGGACTCGCCAACGAACCGGGTCAGCGGCACACCGGAAACCGGCTTCGCCAAGCTGCGTCATCGCGTGCCGATGCTGTCGCTGGACAACGCTTTCGACGCGGCCGAATTCACTGAATTCTGCGACCGAGCGAGGCGTTTTCTGGGATTGACCGAGCCGCTGGGGATCGTCGCGGAACCGAAGATCGATGGGCTGTCGATCAATTTGCTCTATGAAAACGGCGTCTTCGTGCACGGTGCCACCCGGGGCGACGGAACCGAGGGGGAGGACGTCACTGCCAACCTCCGCACCATGCCCGAAGCGATCCCCGAGCGTTTGAACGGACCCGCGCCGGCGTCGATCGAAATTCGCGGTGAAGTTTTCATGACCAAGGCGGATTTTCTCGCGCTGAACGAGGCTCAGACGGCGGCCGGCAACCGGCTTTTCGCCAACCCCCGCAACGCCGCCGCCGGCGGTCTGCGGCAGTTGGACGCCCGGATCACCGCGACACGCCGGCTGTCGATGTTCGCTTATGCGATGGGCGAAAGCTCCGAGCCTGTCGCCGAGACCCATGCGGACTATCTGGACCGGCTGCGGGCCTGGGGTTTCGCGGTCAATCCATTGTCGAAGCTGTTGGGGTCGGAGGACGAAGCGGCTGCTTTTCAGGCCGACATCGCGCTGCGCCGTTCGGGATTGCCCTACGACATCGACGGTGTGGTCTACAAAATCAACGACCTGACCCTACAGCGCCGGCTCGGCTTCGTCGGGCGCGCACCGCGCTGGGCCATTGCCTGGAAATTTCCCGCCGAACAGGCGACGACCGTTCTGAAGGCGATCCGCATCCAGGTCGGCCGAACCGGCGCGCTGACCCCCGTGGCCGAACTGGAGCCGGTCAACGTTGGCGGCGTCCTCGTGGCACGTGCGACATTGCACAACGAGGACGAAATCGCCCGCAAGGACCTGCGCATCGGCGATACCGTGGTGGTGCAGCGGGCGGGGGACGTCATTCCGCAGGTCGTATCAGTCGTGACCGCACAGCCGCGTGGTGCCGAGGCCTATCATTATCCCAATCTGTGCCCGGCTTGCGGCAGCCACGCCGTCCGGCCGCCGGGGGAGGTGGTGCGACGGTGCACTGGCGGACTGATCTGCCCGGATCAGCGGGTCGAACGGCTGATTCATTTCGTGTCCCGCAATGCATTCGACATCGATGGTCTCGGCGAGAAAACCATCCAGGAATTTTATGCCGAGGGCTGGCTGCACGGCCCCGCCGACCTGTTCCGCCTCCCCGAGCGGGAAGCCGAGATCGCCGAGCGGGAGGGCTGGGGGAGGCTTTCGGCACGCAACCTCTCGCGTGCCATCCGCGCCCGCCAGATCATCCCCTTGGAACGTTTCATTTTCGCGCTCGGCATCCGTCGGATAGGCGAGGCCAACGCCAAACTGCTCGCACGACATTACGGAACGTTCGAGAACTGGCGTGCGCAAATGCTCGCGGCAACGACGATTGGATCGGACGAACGGCTGGCGCTGGGCAGCATTCTGGGCATCGGCCCCGCCATCGCCGAGGAATTGGCCGATTTTTTTGGCGAACCGCGCAATCTGGTGGCGCTGGACGAATTGGCTGCTGCGCTGACGATCGAACCCGCGGCCGCCGCGACCACCGCCGACAGTCCCGTCGCGGGGAAAACGGTGGTTTTTACCGGCACCCTGGAAACCATGACTCGGCCCGAGGCCAAGGCACGCGCGGAATCGCTGGGGGCGAAGGTGACCGATAGTGTGTCGAAAAAGACCGATATCGTGGTGGTTGGCGCCGATGCCGGGTCGAAGGCACGCAAGGCCGTGGAGTTGGGCGTGCGGACGGTGACCGAGGCGGAGTGGCGGGAACTGGTGGGGGAGTGATCCGCTCCTGACCGTCAGGAGCAGATCCAGGGTCTAGCAGGCTGCTGAAAAATTGGGTCGGTCGGTCTGCCGGCGCCTTTCCGCGCAGGATTCGTCCAAAACTCGCCACGATGTGACAACATCGTGTCTTCGCTTTGTCCTTTCCTGCACGAAAATTCGCTCAGCAGCCCTCAACGACCAGTTTTTCAGCAGCCTGCTAGTACCCAGAATCTCTAGACCGCGAAACACGGTTTCATCCTCTTTTGATGGACGACGCTCTTGGTCCACACGAAAGGTCGCGCCTCTTCGTTGTAGCTGGCGATGAA
>CAIRCM010000163.1 GCA_903877125.1 uncultured Acetobacteraceae bacterium
AGACGGGAAGGCGTCCTGTCGTGAGCCTAACATGAAGCCAGTCGGAAAGCCGGATGCGGGAAACCCGCACGTCCGGTTTGATGAGCGGGGGAGGGAAACGGGTTGCCTTGGCAATACCGCGCCCTTCCTCGACTCTACCGGCGTCTACCTGATGGGCTGGATCGCCGACCGCTACGGCCGCCGGCCCGCCATCCTGACCGCGACCGCGCTGGGCGGCGTGTTCCTCTGGCCTTTCGCCTATGTCACCAATTTCTGGGGCCTCGTGGTGCTCTCGGTGCTCAGCACCCTCGGCGTCGGCGGCATCGTCGCCACCCACGCCGTCTACCTGACCGAGGTCATCGGCCCCCGCGTCCGCAGCCGCGTCCTGCTCGCATCCCAGGGGGCCACCGCCGTGGTCGGCATCGGCGTCAGCCTGCTCGCGTTCTGGCTTATTCCAGCGAATTGGCAGGCCTATGTCTGGATCGGCGCAGCGTTCGAGGTCGTGGTGCTGTTGCCGCTCCTTTGGTGGCTCCTCCCGGAATCCCCGCGCTGGCTCGAAGCCATGGGCCGGGATGCCGAAGCCGAACAGGCGATGCAGGTTTACGAGCGGAAAATCGAACGCGTGACCGGGATGCCGCTGGCGCCACCGGACGATGGCTACCACGCGGTGGTCGTCGCCTCGGACGGCGCGTGGCGCGAAATATTCACCAACCCCCAATATCGCGGTCGCACGTTGCTGATCCTGGCGTGCTGGATGTGCTGCTATCCCGGCCTGATCTATGGCGTCGGCGCCTTCGCGCCGGTGTTCATGGTCGATCATGGCGTCACGTCGCACTTCGTCTTCCTGTCGCTGACCGTCGGCTACCTCCTGTCCTTCTGCGTGTTCCAAATTAACGCCTGGTTGGGAGAACGGGTGGAGCGGCGCGATACCCTGGCGCTGCTGGGCATCGTCTTCGCCGTCACCTGGACCACCATCTGGCTGTGTCCCACGCCCCCGGTGATGTTCGCCGGCTTCGCGATCGGTCGCGTCTGTACCAGCCTCTTCCTGTTCAATCTCTACAACTACACGGCGGTCTCCTTCCCGACGCGTATCCGTTCGGTCGCCTTCGCCTGGACCGACGGGTTGGGCCATCTCGGCGCCTGGGCAGGGGTTACCCTGACCGGCCAACTCTACCCCGCCGGCCCGGATCATCTGGGCTGGGTCCTGTGGATCGTCGTCCCTGGCGCGCTGCTGCCCGGGCTGTTAATCCGCCTCTTCGGAATCAAGCAGGCGCGCGCGGTGCTGGAGCACGTATCGAAATAGATGGGATGGGCTGCGTTTCAGGCACTCGCCGGTCTCGTCCTCGGGCTGCTGGCAGGCCATTGGGCCGGTCATTGGGACGGGCTGGGCCCTGTCATCGGCGCGGTGGCGCGACAGGGTATCGGCCTCTACGAAACCGCCGCACCGGTCCTGATCTTCGCCATCCTCGCGCCGTCGATGCTCAGCCTGCTGCGCAACGGGGATGGCAATCCACGTCACTTCACGCTGTACGCGGTCGCCTGGTTCTCGGCCCTGCGGCTGGCGGTGCTGTGCGCCGCTGCCGCCGCGGTCATCGCGGTCTACCGACTGCCGCTTGAAGGCCCTCCGGTCGCGGCATGGCACAGACAATCGATCGGAACCCTGGCGGAGAACCGGTATCTGCTGGCGATGCTCGCCGCGGCCCTTATTGCGTGGCTGCTGCGGCATCGGGACGGCCGGGGGATCGACGCCTTCCTGGCCATCCCGGACAGGATCGAGGCCGCGGGCAACCTGTTGACCCGGTTCACCCCGCTGTTCGGGTTCCTGATGGGCGTCTACATCGTCTCGATCCCCGGCATTCTGACCGCCGCCGGCGGTGCGGCGCTGCAAGCCGTATCGTTCCGCTGGTTCGAAATCGGCCCCAACCGCCCGATGGCGATTTACCTCACGGCGACCGGCCTGACCGCGCTGCTCTGCCTGACCTTGCACGCCGCGCTGGTGATCGCCATCCGGCTGACGCTGCCGGGCTTCTCCGTCAAAACCTACCTGTCGGCCTATCTCCTCCGCGTCTACCCGCTGATCTGGAGCACGGGGGCCGAGTCGCTGGCCATCCCCGCCAACCTCGCGACCCTGCGACGGTATGGCGGTGCCGTTCCCGACGTGCTGCGCGACCTCACCGTCGGCCTCGCCGCGACGCTGAACCTGAACGGCTCCCTGATCTGCGCCATGGTTCTGATCCCTGCCGTGTGCATGGCCATCGGCCACCCGCTCTCGATCCCCGCGCTGCTCGCCTGCCTGCCGCTGGTCTTCATCCTTGGCTATGCGATCCCCGGCATCCCCGGCGAACTCGTGGTCTTCGCCGACCCCATCGCCCACGCGCTCGGTGTCACCGGCACCCAACGCGATTTGTTTTTGCTGCTGTTTTTAAGCTGGCAAATCGGTCTGACCGACTCCTTCCGCTCCGCCGGCAGCGCCACCGACGCCGTGCCCGCGACATTGCTGCTCACACATGCCTACAAAAAACGCAGCGGCGGAAAGCCCGCTTCCCGAACGCCCGATTTCCGGCCATGATGGGAACGCTATCAACCCAGAAACGCCCGAGGGACGCTGTCCATGGCCGACAATATCGCCGATACCCGTACCGCGTCCTTCACCGATGAGGATGCGCTGCTGCTGCATTCCAGCGGCCGGCCCGGCAAGCTCGAAACGCTCGTCAGCAAGCCCATCGTAACCGCCCGCGACCTGTCGCTGGCCTATTCCCCCGGCGTCGCGATCCCCTGCCTGGAAATCGAAAAGGATATCTCGAAAGCCTATGACTACACGGCCAAGGGCAACATGGTCGCGGTCATCTCCAACGGCACCGCGGTGCTGGGTCTGGGCAATATCGGGGCGCTCGCCGGCAAACCGGTGATGGAGGGCAAGATCGCCCTGTTCAAACGCTTCGCCGACATCGACGGCATCGACCTGGAAATCGCCACCGAGGACGTGGATCAGTTCATCAACGCCGTCCGCTACCAGGTCGGCTTCGGCGGCATCAACCTCGAAGACATCAAAGCCCCGGAATGCTTCGTCATCGAGCAGCGCCTGCGCGAACTGATGGACATCCCCGTCTTCCATGACGACCAGCACGGCACCGCCATCGTCGCCGCCGCCGGCCTGATCAACGCCTGCCATCTGACCGGCCGCGAGCTGAAAGACACCAAAATGGTGGTCAACGGCGCCGGCTCCGCGGGTATCGCCTGCGTCGAGCTGCTCAAGGCCATGGGCATGCGGCACAACAACATCATCCTGTGCGACACCAAGGGCGTGCTCTATCAGGGCCGCACCGACGGCATGAACCAGTGGAAGTCGGCCCACGCCGTCGACACCGCCGCCCGCACCCTGGCCCAGGCGGTGGAGGGCGCGGACGTCTTCTTCGGCCTTTCGGTCAAAGGCGCGCTGACCCAGGACATGGTGCGCAGCATGGCCGACAAGCCGATCATCTTCGCCATGGCCAATCCCGATCCGGAAATCACGCCGGAGGACGCCCACGCCGTCCGCCCCGACGCGATCGTCGCCACCGGTCGCAGCGACTACCCCAACCAGGTGAACAACGTCCTCGGCTTCCCCTACATATTCCGGGGCGCGATGGACGTGCGCGCCTCCACGATCAACGAACCGATGAAAATCGCCGCCGCCGAGGCCCTCGCCCAGCTTGCCCGGGAAGATGTGCCGGATGAGGTCCATGCCTCCAGCGCCGGAAGGCGGTTGAACTTCGGGCGCGATTACATCATCCCCAATGCCTTCGACCCCCGCCTGATTTCCCGCATCCCGCCGGCAGTGGCCAAGGCGGCGATGGATTCCGGCGTTGCGCGTAAGCCGATCGCCGATCTCCGCCGCTACGCCCGCGACCTCTCCGGCCGGCTCGACCCGACCGCGGGGGCGCTGGATGCGATCATGGAAAGCGTGCGGACCCATCCCAAGCGCGTCGTCTTCGCCGAAGGCGAGGAGGAAAAATCGGTCCGCGCCGCCATCGCCTTCCGCAACGCCGGCTACGGCCGGCCGATCCTGATCGGGCGGGAGGATCGGGTGAAAGCAACCATGGCGTCCCTGGGTGCCGGACCCGTCGACGGGATCGAAATCCACAACGCCCGCTTGTCCGCGACCAACGAGACCTATACGGATTTTCTGTACAGCCGATTGCAGCGGAAGGGTCTCCTGCGCCGCGACTGCCAGCGGATGGTCAACCAGGACCGCAATGTCTTCGCCGCCTGCATGGTCGCCTCCGGCCACGCCGATGCGATGGTCACCGGTCTGACCCGTTCGGCCGCCGTGTGTCTGGAAGGCATAGGACACGCCATCGGCAACGCGCCGGACCGGCGGGCATTCGGTCTGACGCTGCTCCTGGGCATGCGCGGCCGCACGATCTTCATCGCCGACTCCCTGGTCAATTTCCGGCCCAACGCCGAGGAAGCGGCGGATATCGCCATCGGCGCCGCCGCCGCCGCCCGCAGCCTGGGGCATGAGCCGCGCGTGGCCCTGCTGTCGCACTCCACCTTCGGCGATCCCGCCAACGACCGCAGCCAGCCGATGCGCGACGCGGTGGCGATCCTCGACGCCCGCAAGGTCGATTTCGAATACGACGGGGAAATGAGCCCGGATGTCGCGCTGGAGCCCTCGATCAGGGCGCTCTACCCGTTCTGCCGCCTGACCGGGGACGCGAACGTGCTGGTGATGCCGGGCCTGCACTCGACCCACATCGCGGCGCGGTTGGCGCATCATCTGGGCGGCGGGACCACGATCGGCCCGCTGCTGATCGGCCTGGAACACCCCGTGCAAATCGTGCCGATGGATGCTTCCGTGAGTCAGCTGGTCGATATGGCCTGCCTCGCGGCCTACCAGGCGGTCGTTCGCTAGAGAGTGATCGCCAGGGGTGGAACCACACGGTGGCGTGAATCACGCGATTAAACAAAGACTTATGGAGCATGACTGGGTCAACTTGACCCGATCGTGCTCTAGCAGCCTGCTAAACAGCAAGGCCCCATCCCCCAGGTCATGGCTCGGCCGTCCGAGCCATCATCCCGTGTCGCAGCGCCTACGCCACCACCATCGAGACGCGTTTTGTGAAAAATAACAACTTCCGATAGCAAATACTCTTTACAACACGCGTCGCATTGTCCATGATGCGGCATGTCC
The DNA here is from genome assembly GCA_903877125.1 of uncultured Acetobacteraceae bacterium. GTDB lineage: Bacteria > Pseudomonadota > Alphaproteobacteria > Acetobacterales > Acetobacteraceae > Rhodopila. The sequence goes on from CAIRCM010000163.1 coordinate 5,153, forward strand.
GACGCACCCGACAACCCGGCCGCACATGCCGCACCGCCACGGGAAACACCCCCCAAAGCGGCGCCCGGGTACCCGTCGCTCGCTACCAGGCTGCTCACCGTTATCCGCACCCTCATCGACTTCGGCCAAAAACGCCTCGCCGCCATTCAGGCGCAGCAACTCACCATCGCCGAAGTGAGCGACACCGGCCACGCCTTCGGCACGTTCAACCTGTCGGTGATCCTCGCCCGCCTCCTCCGCGGCCTGCGTCTGGCCGATGCGCTGGAACGCCGGGTGATCGTCGCCGCCCCGAGGATCGATGGCCCCAAGCCGCCTCCCAGGCCCCGCGCCCCACGCCCGTCGCGTCCCCCGCCCAAGCCAAGGCTGACGGAAGCCGAGGACAATGCCGCCCTCCTCGCCCGCATGCCGACGGATCGGGAAATCGCCGAGATGGTCCGTCGCCGCCCGATCACCCAGATCCTCGACGATATCTGCGCCGACCTCGGAACCGGACCCGGCCAGCCGCAATGGCAGCAACTTTGGCGCGAACTGCGTGCGGCCATGACCGCGTATAAGGGCAAGGTGACCGTCCACTTCAATCGTGCCTACCAACGCACCGCCGCCGCTTATCAGGAAGTGCGCGCGGGCCTGGCACCGAACTGGACATTCTATTCTATATCGGAACGAATATCCAACACCGGACCGCCGCCAACCCCGGTCGTTCCCTGACCCGACCCGAACGGGGCCGCACCGCGGCGGCCCCGCCATGCGCCATGGGCAGCGTGAATACTGCCATACTCGCGCGTCATAAAAATCATCGCCGCCTGAACCCCGCCAGCGCCAGCGGCGACGCAGCCTGAATGTGCTATGCCCCGACCCATGGGGCGGACATCCAAATTCGGCATCGCACTGGGACTGCTCTCGTACGGGCTGTTCTGCGTCCATGACGCCGGCGTGAAGTGGCTGGTCGTCACCACACCCGTATGGCAGATCATGTTCTTCCGCAGCCTGACCGTCCTGGCCGGCACGATGGCCATCGGCGGCCGCCCGCTGCTGCGCCGAGCGGTCACCACGCCGCTGAAACGCGCCCTGCTGTTGCGCGCCTTGCTGATGATGACCGCCTGGCTCTGCTTCTACACCGCCGCCCGCACCCTCCCGCTCGGGCAATTGACCACGCTCTATTTCGTCGCCCCGCTGGTCATCACACTGCTGGCCGCCCGCCTGCTGGGCGAGCACGTCACCCGCGCCCGCTGGGCCGCCGTGAGTATCGGGTTCGTGGGCGTCATGTTCGCCTCCGATCCCTTCGGCGTACGGGCGTCCCTGGCGACGTTGCTGGTGCTGGCTGCGGCCTGCATGTGGGCCTACGGCGTCATCCTGATGCGCCGCATCGCCCGGCAGGAAACATCGCTGTTGCAGATGCTGTTCAGCAACGCCGTCTTCGCGGTCCTGTCCGGAAGCGTCTCGGCCACCGCATGGCATGCGCCTTCGGGTATCGAGCTGCCGCTGCTGCTGAGCGTCGGCGTCTGCGGCGGTCTCGCACAGTTCTCGGTGTTCGAGGCCGCGCGTCTCGTCCAGGCCTCCGTCCTCGCGACCGTCGAATATTCAGCCCTCATCTGGGCCTTTCTGCTCGGCTTCCTGCTCTGGCGCGACGTGCCGGACGTCGCGGTGCTCACCGGCGCGGCGCTGATCGCCGGGGCAGGGGTGCTGCTGGTGGTGACGGAACGGCGGCGAACGCTGGCCCCCGCGCCCGGGAAATGATACCAGTCAGCCATGAGGCTGACTGGTATGCGCGCAGGGTGGGAGTGGCGGCTGCGCGCGAAATCAAAAGAATACCAGCCGGCCGGCCGGCTGGTATGACACACTCCAACCAACCGACACAGGGGAGCAACACCATGAAACCGATCGTCGCCGTGATCGCGCCGGGCATGATGGGCAGCGCGGTCGCTCACTGCCTGACCAAACATGGGCTGGAGGTCCGCACCTTGCTCGCCGGCCGCGGCCCCGCCACGCTGGAACGCGCCAAGGCCGCCGGCATGATCGACACCGATGAGGACGGGGTTGCCGCCTGCGACTTCATCCTCTCCATCCTCCCGCCCGGCGACGCCATCGGCCTCGCCGAGCGCTTGGCGCCGGCCATGCGGGCGACGAACAGGAAGCCGGTGTATGTGGATTGCAACGCCGTCGCGCCCTCCACCGTGCACCGCATCGCCGAGATCGTGCAGGCCACCGGGGCAACCTTCGTCGACGGTGGCATCATCGGACCGCCGCCCGTGCCCGATTCCAAAAACACCAAAATCTATCTGTCGGGCGAAGCGGCCAGTCAGGTCATCGTGCTCCGGGATTACGGGCTGAACATACCGGTACAGGAAGGCCCGATCGGCGCGGCCTCGGCGATGAAACTGTCCTATGCCGGGTTCACCAAGGGCTTCACCGCCCTCGGCGCCGGCATGATGCTGGCAGCAACCCGGGCGGGAACGGCCGACGCACTGATCGCCGAGATGTCGGCGAGCCAGCCGGCCCTGTTCGGTTGGCTTACCAAACAAATGCCGAAAATGCCCGACAAGGCCTATCGCTGGGTCGCCGAAATGGAGGAAATCGCGACATTCGTGGGCGAGGATCCCGCCACCGCCGAATTCTATCGCGGCGCCGCGCGCCTCTACGAACGGATCGCGGCCGACCTGGAAGCGTACAAAACCGAAACCAACGCGCTGAACGCGTTCTGCGCCGAAAAGGCCTAGAAAAGATGGTCCGCGGCACCCATCGCTACCCGCCGATCGACGGCGTCATCTACGGCATTCCGTTGGCCGAGGCCCTGGAAACGGAGGTCAAGCGCCTCGATGCCGGTGCGGTTTACGTCATGGCCAGCGGCACGCTCAACCGGGAAACCAGGCTGATCGATGACGTCCGCGACGTCCTCGGCAACCGGCTGGCCGGCGTCTGCGCCAAGATCGGCGCCCATACACCCCGTATCGACGTCGTCGCCGCCGCGAATGAGGCGCGCGCGGCGGGGGCGGACACGATCCTGACGGTGGGCGGCGGTTCGGTCACGGACGCCGCGAAAATGGTCGGGCTGTGCCTCGGCAACGATGTGTCCGATCCCGACCAGCTCGACCGCTTCGCCACGATCGTCCACGGCGATGGCCGCATCGAACGGCCCCAGACCCAACCGCCAGGCGCCCGCGCGATCTGCGTGCCGACGACGCTCTCGGCCGGGGAGTTCAATTCGGCCGCCGGCTGCACCGATACGATCAAACACAGAAAACAGCTCTACCATCACCCCCTGCTGATGCCGCGCACGATCATCCTGGACCCCGCCGTCACCATACACACACCGGAATGGTTGCTCCTCTCCACGGGGATCCGCGCGCTCGATCACGCGGTGGAGGATTACTGCTCGCTCCACCCCACGCCGTTTTCCGATGGCATGTGTCTGCAAGCGCTCCGGCTGCTGTCCCGCGGCCTCCCCGCCGTCAAAAAGGACCCCGGGAATCTCGATGCTCGGCTGGATTGTCAGTTGGGATCGTGGATGTCGATCATGGGCACGCAGAACGGGGTGACCAAAGGTGCCAGCCACGGCATCGGCCACGTCCTTGGCGGCACCGCGAACGTGCCGCACGGCTACACCTCCTGCGTGATGCTGCCGCACGTGCTGCGCTTCAACGAACCGGTCAACGGCGAGCGTCAGAAGCATATCGCCGAGGCAATGGGCCGCCCGGACCTGCCCGCCGCGGACGCGGTAGCGGCCTTGATCGCCGCCCTCGGCCTGCCCGGCACGCTGCGCGATGTCGGCATGACCCAAGACCTGATGGATCCGGTGGCCGAGGGCTCGATGCACGACCGCTGGGTGCATACGAACCCCCGGAAGATCGATGGGCCGGCAACGGTGCGCCGGCTGCTGGAAGCGGCCTGGTAGGTCCTCCAATCCTCGTCGTCATGGCGGCACGCACCGCCACGACGCAAGGCCCTTACATCCCGCCCGGATAGCTCGGTCCTCCGCCGCCCTCCGGCGTCACCCAGTTGATGTTCTGCGTCGGATCCTTGATGTCGCACGTCTTGCAGTGCACGCAGTTCTGCGCGTTGATCTGCAACCTCGGCTTACCTTCCTCGACCCCAAGAAATTCATAGACGCCAGCCGGGCAATACCGGGACTCCGGCCCCCGGTATTTCTCCCAGTTCACCCCAACCGGAACGTCCGGATCCTTCAACGTCAAATGGACCGGCTGATTTTCCTCGTGATTGGTGTTCGACAAAAACACCGAAGACGGCTTGTCGAACGTCAGCTTCCCATCCGGCCGGGGATAGGCGATCGGCTTCGCGACCGACGCGTCCAGCAGCGTTTCGTTGTCCTTGTGCGCATGCTTGAACGTCCACGGCGCCTTGCCGCGCAGGACATACGTATCGATCGCCGAGTAGATCAGCGCCCCGTACAGCCCGAATTTTCCGAACGACGGCCGGATATTCCGCACCGACGACAATTCCTCCCACACCCAGCTTTCCTTCAGCGTGGTGGGATAAGCCTCCAGCACCGCCGGCCGCTCCCCAGCCAAAGCCTCCGCCACCGCTTCGGCCGCCAGCATGCCGGACTTCATCGAAGTGTGCGTGCCCTTGATCTTCGGCACGTTCATGAAACCCGCGGATTCCCCGATCAGCGCCCCGCCCGGAAACACCAGCTTCGGAATCGACTGCAACCCGCCCTCGTTCAGTGCCCGAGCACCGTAGGAGATCCGGCGCCCACCCTCGAAATGCTTGCGCATGTCGGGATGCGCCTTGAACCGCTGCATCTCGTCGAACGGCGACAGCCAGGGGTTCGAATAATCCAGACCGATCACGAACCCGTACGACACCAGGTTCTTGCCAAAATGATACAGCCACGATCCGCCATAGGTGTCGGATTTCATCGGCCAGCCAATCGTATGCTGGATCAGGCCGGGCTTGTGATTTTCGGCCGGGATTTCCCACAATTCCTTGATGCCGATCCCGTAGGTCTGGTCCTGAACCCCGTCCCGCAGCCCGTAGCGCACCTGGAGCTGCTTGGTCAGCGAACCGCGACACCCCTCGGCGAACAGCGTGTAACTGGCGCGCAATTCCATGCCCCGCGCGAAATTGTCGGTCGGCACGCCATCCTTGCCCACGCCCATGTCGCCGGTGGCGATCCCGACAACCCGTCCGTCCTCATACAAAATCTCCGACGCCGCGAAACCGGGATAGATCTCCACCCCCAGCGCTTCTGCCTGGGCGCCCAGCCAGCGGCACACATCGCCCAGCGAGACAATGAAATTGCCGTGGTTGTGCATCTGCGGCGGGGTCGGCAGCCGGGTCGCGCTGACCTCGGTCAGGAACATGAACTGGTCTTCCCGCGCCGGCGTATGCAGCGGCGCACCCTGTTCCGCCCAGTCCGGAATCAGCTCGTTCAGTGCCCGAGGCTCCAGCACCGCGCCGGACAGCGTGTGCGCCCCGATCTCGCCGCCTTTTTCCACCAGACACACGGCGGCATCCGGGGATGCCTGTTTCAGGCGGATCGCCGCGGCCAGGCCCGCCGGCCCGCCACCCACGATCACCACGTCGAACTCCATCGCCTCCCGAGGGGGCAGCTCCTCCGCCATGTCCGGCTCCTTCTGCTATCCCCGCTTAATCAGCAGACCGTCAGGCTCGCAGGAAGGGCCTATCCCCACAGACCGTCACCCGGTGGCCAAACCGCCGCTGCGGGAAGTAGTCCCACATCGCCTGGTGCTGCACCGCTCGGTTGTCCCAGAACGCCACCGAATGCGGCTGCCACTTGAACCGGCACACGAATTTCGGCTGCTCGGCATGCTCGAACAGCATGTTCAGCACACTGTCGCTTTCCTTTTGCGTCAGTTGCACGATCCGTGTCGTGAAGCCCCGGTTGACGAACAAGGCCTTGCGCCCCGTCTCCGGATGCGTGCGCACCACAGGGTGTTCGGCTTCAGGGAATTTTTGATCCGGACCCGGCTCCCGATACTGATGGTTCGCCGATTTCCGGCTCTCGTGCTTCGCGGTGCAGGTCTGCAAAAACTGCTGCATGGCCGGAGACAACGCCTCGAACGCCGCATACTGGTTGGCGAACATGGTGTCGCCGCCGCCGTTTTCCGGCACCTCATGAATGTGTAGGATGGACCCCATCGGCGGTTCCACATCGCAGGACACGTCGGAATGCCAAACCTCCCCCGCCACCCGCTTCGACTGCGGCCCGGCCTCGATCGTCAGAATTTCCGGGTGTTCGGGAAAGCGCTTCGGCGCATTCGGATGCACATGCAGCTTGCCGAAGCGGGCACCGAACGCCTTGTGCTGTTCGATGGTCATCCGCTGGTCACGGAAGAAAACGACGCAGTGGTCCAGCAGCGCCCGGTGCACCGTGTCCAGTTCCTGGTTGCTCAGCGGTCCCGCGAGGTCAACGCCAAGGATTTCCGCCCCGATCGTGGGGGTAAGAGGACGAATTTCGATCATCACACCAACCCATAGAATGCGCGCACATTATCCCGAAGCATACGTTGTTTCTGTTCCGCCGTCAGATGCGACGTCTGTTCCGCGATCACATCCTGGCTGTGCGGCCAGGTCGAATCGCTGTGCGGAAAATCGTTCGCCCACATCAGCTGATGCGGCCCCATCATCTCGGCGAGCTGGAACGCGACGTGATCGTCCTGAAACGTGAGGCGAATATTGTCGCGGAAATACTCCGACGGCATGCGCGGCAGTTCCTTCCCCTCCAGCCAATACCGGTGCCGCTTGTAGGCGTGGTCCATCCGATACATGAAATGCGGAGCCCAGCCGGCATCGGCCTCCACGCACGCAACTTTCAGCGCCGGAAATCTGGCGAACACGCCGCCGAAAATCATGGTGGACATGATGTCCTGGCAGCCCCGGATGATCGACAGAAAACTGTTGATCTTCGGCCCCCGAGGCCGCTCCGCCGCTGTCGTCAGGATGTGGAAGGACAACGGCAGGTCGAGCGCCACCGACGCCTCCCACAACGGATCGTAGATCGGGTCGTCGTAGTCCGACACGCCAGGCATGCCAGGCATCATCACGCCCTTGAAACCCATGGCCTTGATGCGCTCGAAATCCGCCACGCCTTCGGCCACCGTCTGCACCGCCGTCTGCCCCATGCCGATAAGCCGGTCCGGCGCGTGCGACACATATTCCGCCAGCCAACGGTTATAGGCCTCGAAACAAACAGCTTTGTAATCGAGGTCCTTGTGATTGCACAGCACCATGCCGACAGTGGGATAGATGATCTCCGCCCCCACCCCGTCGCGGTCCTGATCCGCGAGGCGCACCGTCGCGTCCCAGCCACCGCGATGCAGTTCCTCGAATTTCGCACCAATTTTCCGCAACTGCGACGCATCCAGACCGGCCCCCGCGACCAGGCCCATCGGGATGGTCTGCTTCATCCCCTCCACCACGTAGATGTCGCCATAGCGCGCGTCGCTCACGATATGCGGCGCCACGTCCCGGAATTTCGGGTCGATATGCGCGCGATAACAGTCCGGCGGTTCGGTGATATGCGAGTCGGCGGAGATCGGCAGCGTATTCATGGACCGTTCCTTCCCTTATCGATTACCGCCAGCCTACTGGTCGGTAGATGCCCGATGCAAGCGCCCCCCCGTTGCGCTCCAGCCGCGCCGGAGGCACGACTCTCCCCATGGATGCCTTCGCGATGCTGCGCCTCCAGATCGAATGGGGCGCCGATGAGGCGCTGGACACGGACCCCGTGGACCGGCTGCGCCCAGCCGCGCCCCCGCCACCGGCCATCGTGGCGAAGCGCCCCGAACCGATCGCGCCCGATCCCCCCCGCGGCACCCCCGCCGAACGCGCCGTCGCGGCCGCGGCAGCCGCGGACAATCTGGATGCCCTGAAAGCCGCCATCGCCGCGTTCGACGGCTGCGCCCTGCGCGAGACCGCCGGCCATCTGGTCTTCGCCGAAGGCAATCCCGATGCCGGCCTCCTGGTCATCGGCGATCCCCCCGGCGCCGATGAGGACCGCACCGGCCACGTCTTCGCGGGGCGGGAAGGCGCGTTGCTCGACAAGATGCTGGCCAGCATCGGCCTGACGCGCGAACACATGCTGCTCGCGCCGCTCATTCCCTGGCGCCCCCCCGGCGGCCGCCCCGCCAACGCGGGGGAGGTGATGGTCTGCCTTCCGTTCCTGCACCGGCTGATCGCCTTGACCCGCCCGACCCGCCTCGTCCTGCTCGGCCTGCAGGCCGCCAATGCCATCCTGCCGCCCACCGCCCGCCGCCGCCGGGCGGCACCGTCCTGGGTGGATTGCGCCGCACCGGTAACGCAGACTGCGCTGGCGTTGCCGGGGCTGGGTGCGTTGCTAAAAAACCCCCTCGAACGCCGGGATGCCTGGGCCGGCCTGCGCCTGCTCCGCCGCACCCTCGACGAAACCTGAAACCGGATTCCGCGCCATGCCCCTCGACCAGAACCGCCCCTTCATCCCCGTCCACATCGCCGTCCTGACGGTGTCCGACACGCGCACCCTGGCCAACGACACCTCCGGCGCAACGCTGGCGGAGCGGATCGAGAAAGCCGGCCACGTCGTCGCCGACCGCGCCATCGACAAGGATGACGCCACGACCATCGAAGCCCGCCTGCGCCACTGGATCGGCAACCCCGCGATCGACGTGGTGATCACCACCGGCGGCACCGGCATCACCGGCCGCGACGTCACGCCCGAAGCATTCGACCGTGTCCTGGAAAAGCGCATCGAAGGCTTCGGGGAGCTGTTCCGCATGCTCAGCTACCAGAAGATCGGGACCTCCACGATCCAGTCCCGCGCGATCGGCGGCGTTTCCGGTGGCACCTACCTGTTCGCGCTGCCCGGCAGCACGGGGGCGGTAAAGGACGGGTGGGATGACATTCTGGTGCACCAACTCGACAACCGGTTCCGACCCTGCAATCTGGTGGAACTGATGCCTCGCTTGCAGGAACACCTGAAGCCGGCGGCTGAATAACGGGAGAGCAAGCCATGGCACGCAAGCTGAAGGTCGCGGTCCAGATGGACCCAATGGACACCGTCAACGTCGACGGTGACTCGTCATTTGCCCTCATGCTGGAAGCCCAGGCCCGCGGCCATGAGCTGTGGCACTACGAGGTCCGGCACATGGCGCTGCGCGAAGGCCGCAACGACGAACGGCTGATGGCGCGGGCCCATCCCGTCACCGTCGTTCGCAAGCATGGCGCGCATTACAAATTTGGCGAGATGCAGACCTTGAACCTGGGCACGATGGACACCATCCTAATGCGCCAGGACCCGCCTTTCGACATGGCCTACATCACGGCCACCCATTTGCTGGAGCACATTCATCCGAAGACCCTCGTTGTGAACGACCCCGCCAGCGTGCGCAACGCACCCGAAAAGCTGCTGGTCACCCATTTCCCCGACCTGATGCCGCCGACCATGATCACCTGGGATCTGGAGGCGATCCGGTCCTTCCGAGCGGAATACAAGGACATCATCGTCAAGCCGCTGTTCGGCAATGGTGGCGCCGGCGTCTTCCGCATCAAGCCGGACGACGAAAACCTCGCCTCCCTGCTGGAAATGCACTTCGCCCGGTCCCGCGAGCCCCTGATGTTCCAACGCTACGAAGCCGCCGTGCGCAAAGGCGACAAGCGCATCATCCTGGTCGACGGCGAACCCATGGGCGCGGTCAACCGCGTCCCGGCCGAGGGTGAGGCGAGATCCAACATGCATGTCGGCGGACGGCCCGAAAAATCGCCGCTGACCGCGCGCGACCGCGAAATCTGCGCCGCGATCGGGCCGACGCTGCGCCAACAGGGCCTGATCTTCGTCGGTATCGATGTGATCGGGGACTACCTGACCGAAATCAACGTGACCTCCCCCACCGGCCTGCAGGAAATCGCCCGCTTCGACGGCGTGCATCTGGAAAAGGCCATCTGGGACAAGATCGAGGCGAAAATCGCCGATTCGAAAGGAAACTGACCATGCCCGTCGTCGAAACCGAACGCCACGGCCAGATCCTGGTCGTGCGCATGAACCGCCCCGAGAGCCTCAACGCCCTCAACCACGAAATGCGCACCCTGCTGGCGGAAACCTGGACCGCCTTCCGTCACGACGACCAGTTGGAAGTCGCGATCTTCACCGGCGCTGGCCGCGGCTTCTGCGCCGGGGAGGACATGAAGGAATCCCTGCAAAATCAGACCCCAGGCGGCAAGCGCCCCGCGATCGAGGACCCCTTCATGTCCGGCGCGCTGGAAAAGCCGGTGATCGCCGCGGTGAACGGTTTCGCCATGGGCGGCGGTTTCATGCTGGTCGAGCGGACCGACCTGCGCGTCGCCGCCCGCACCGCCATCTTCGAGGTGTCCGAAGCCAAACGCTGGCTGCTGGGCGGTTACAACCACGGGACGATCGCCAACGTGTCGTTTCCGGTTGCGATGGAAATGGCCTTGGGCTTCCGCTTCACCGCCGAACGGTTCCACCAGATCGGTTTCCTGAACCGTATCGTCGAACCGGAAGCCTTGATGCCCGAAGCAATGAAAATGGCCGAGCACCTGCTGACCTTGCCGCCGGCGTCGCGGGTAAACACGGTGCACATGATGCGTCAGATGCGCCCCGAACCCAGTGCGGAACTGCAACGCCTCGCCGCCGCCCTGCACGAACACGGTGCGAAAAGCGATCTGATGGAATCCCGCGCCGCCTTCGCGGAAAAGCGGGCGCCCAACTTCAAGGGCTGGAATGACCCGCAAGACCGCTATCGTCTGCCGACGGTGAAGTAGCACGTTCCGCCTCGGTGCGAAGCCGATGGGCTCGGCGGCAGATTTCAATCCAGCCGCCGAGGTTTTGCGGCCCGTGGCTGGCATCCGGCCTGGCATGGAAAGCATCCAGGTAGCCGATCATCAGACCCTGGTCGACCAATTCAACCAATCCGCTGGGATGCTGTGAATCGCTGTACCGCATGTAGAGCAGCCAGTTCTCGCCATACCGGCGCATAGCGGCACGCAGGCCAAGGATTTCCTCGTGCGTCAAACGACTTAGGGCCGTCCGATAGACGAAAGTTTTCGAGCCGCTCGCGAGATCGTCGCGCATCTTCCGGGAGAGAAATTGAAGCCGCCGACGGGCTTGCGAGAGCATTTGATCGCGGGACATCTCGGAGCACATCACATAGGATCGCATGGACATGCCAAACCGGCTGTCTTTGATCTCGTACTCGAGCGGACCGCCGTAGTCCCGCTCGATCACCGTGGTCGATTCCTCGGATCCCATGCCCGCGAACTGGCCTTCCAGATAGGCGACCAATTGGCCGGCATCCAGTGCGGCCCAGCGCATCAACCCGAGCGGCTCGGCGCCGAATGCCCGCTGAAACAAGCCGAACTCGCATCCCACGGCATCGCCGCCAAGACTCTCGAACTGCATGGATAGCGTCCTCACATCCATGCCGTCATGGGACTGATCCATGGAAGCCCAAGGCGTGGCCAGTGCGGCGGGTTCGCTCTCGTTCGCCGCGGTCGTCTCCAGCAACGCAAAGCGCGCCGACAGTAGACGTTGCGCGACCATTTCGTCGGATGGGAAACGCCGCTGCACCTCCGCCCATCGCCGCACGGCATCGGATAACGCGCCCCGCCGCGTCGCCATAGATGCGAATTCGGTATGGAATTCCCTGTGCGCCGGAAATCTTTGAACCGCGCTGGTGAGTACCGCATCGGCGTCATCCAGTTGCCCGGCATTGGCAAGTGCCTTGGCGAGGACAACGAATGTTTCGGGATAAGACGAAAATAACGGCTCAATTTCCCTGCCGCGCCGCACCATCTCCGACGGGTCATCCAGTCGTTCCGCGATCCTGACATATGCTATGGCGACGTCGAACTCCCGTGGCCATCGCCTGAACGCTTCGCGAAGAAGCTTATCGGCTGCGTTTGCATCGTCTATCGACGTCCAGCAAAAAATTTCCGCGGCGACGATGTGAGTACGCCGATAATCCGGGAACTGGGCAACGAGTTCCAGCAGGCATTGCCGAATGATATTCCGGTCCTCGTGGTTCTCCAACCCAAGATGCGTGATCGCCCTTGTTTGCAGAATTGCCATTTCGGCGTCGCCCGGAAAGGCGGCAATGCCATCGTTCAGCAGTGCGACTGCCTCAGCGAAACGATGACTGTGCATCAACACCTGGCTGCCACCGATGAAGCCGGCAGATAAGGCGGGGAACTGGCGCCGCATTGTCGCAAACCGTTCCAGAGCCTCGGGCAGCCGGCTGTCGAGCCATGCGGCATCCGCGTAAAGCCGCATCAGATCTACAACATCTGGAAACCGTGCCATCCCTTCCAATGCGATCCGCTCGGCATCGCGGTAGCGTCGCAGTCTGAACAGAACACCTAGCGGATGGATATAACCCGCGGGCTCGTCGGGAAACCGATCTCGCAACAACTGATAGCGCCGCAGTTGCTCTTCGGGATCGTTTCTTGCCCCCGCAACTGCGGCATATTGGAGGAAACCCTCGGACCGATCCGGGAAAAATTCCATCGTCTGAGCCAGCAGTACATCCACTTCTTCGAGGCGTGAAAGCTCAAGCAGGATATGCACAGCGGTCGTGTAAGGCGCGGGTTCCCGCGGAAACCGTTCGCGCGCCACGGCCAGGCGCGCCAGGGCAACCGCCTGATCGCGCCGCTCCATCGCGACGCGGGCGCAAGTCATTAATATACCGAAATTCGAGGAGTGCGCGGTGAAAGCGCGGGCGGCAACCTCTTCCGCACCGTCCGTATTGCCTGCCCGCAGAAGCGCGTTCATGCCGTCGATAAACCCATCCGGCAAATGCGGAAGCTGGTCCCGAAGAATGGCCCATCGTTCCGCGGCTTCGCCCCACGCCTCGTGCTGTTCAGGAAGGCGTGCCCAGGTAGCCAGGACATCGACATTGTCGGCATGCCGCGCAATCCCCTCCGCCGCCCAGACCTCGGCTTCCTCGTGCCGTCCAAGGGCGCTCAGTGCTCGCGGGCCGTGGATATAGGCGACGGCATGCTGCGGGAAATGTGCACGCAGAAGCTCCCACCGATCGAGTGCAAGCGCCCATTGCTGGCTTACCTCGGCCTGACGGCCCTGTTCGATCAGAGGGACCAGATCGTCCGGTCCAATCGAATCGGAAGCCGGCGGATATTGGGGTGGCGTGGCCATTACGGTGGACATTGCTCCGCCGGTCTCATCGGTTGGACGGGAATCGGTGATTCGCCCCAGTCGATGCGCCGGCCCCAGGGGGCATCCCGTTGAGGCCGAGCGCGCGACGGCGAACGGAGGGGTCAGATCCCCTCGACGATCCGTATCTCCCGCTCGCACCCACCCCGAAGGGCGTCGAGCGCGGCCTGATACGCCGGGCTGTCATGCGCGGCCATCGCCTGCTCGACGCTGTCGAATTCGATCAGCACCGTGCGCTGCATCAGGCCGGCTTCGTAAGTCTTGCTCGGGGTGCCGCGCGCCAGAAAGCGGCCGCCACCGGCGGTAATGGCCGGCCCCGCCAGCTTGGCATACGCCGCCATCTTGTCGGGGTCGGAAACGGAACGGTACGCGCTGATCCAGTATGCCTTGGCCATGGTGTCCTCCTGAACTGGTCGATCGGGAGGACATCGATACAAGCGTCCCACGCGGAGTCAACGTGCTCTTGACCGCGCCGATGAAGCGGTCACCTTTGCCCGCGTCCAATCCAGGAGGAAATCAAGATGCAACTCGGCATCACCGTCGATATGTCCGGCCCACACCCAAAACTCGACATGGATCGGGTGATGGAGGCCGAACGGCTGGGCTTTTCCCAAGTCTGGACCGGCGAGGCCTACAGCACCGACGCCGTTTCACCCGTCGCCTGGATCCTCGCCCGGACCACGAAAATCCACGCCGGCACCGGGATCATGCAGATGCCCGCCCGCACCCCCGCCTGTGCGGCCATGACGGTCCTGTCTTTGCAGGCGCTGTCCGGTAACCGCTTTATCTGCGGCGTCGGTGCCTCGGGACCGCAGGTCGTGGAAGGATGGCATGGTGTGCCCTTCGGCAAACCGATGACCCGGACGAAGGAATATATCGGGATCATCAAGCAGGTCCTCGCGCGCGAAAAACCGTTGGAATTCCACGGCGAGATCTATGACATCCCGCTCACCGGCCCCACCGCCTCCGGCCTCGGCCGCCCGCTGCGCAGCATCGCGCACGGCAACCCGGATGTGCGCTTCTTCACCGCCTCCATCACACCGGCGGGGTTGCGCAATTCCGGAGAAGTCGCCGACGGCAACCTGCCGATCTTCTACTCCCCCGAAAGGCCGGAAATTGTAACCGTCCCGACGATCGAAGGCCGCGTCAAAGCCGGCCGCTCCGCCGATCTCAACGGTTACGACGTCGCACCCTACGTGCGCGCGAAAATCGGCCCCGATCTGCAGGCCTGCCGCGACGCCATCAAGCCCGAACTCGCCCTCTACATCGGCGGCATGGGCGCACGAAAGAAAAACTACTACAACGATGTCGCCATTCGCCTGGGTTACGAGGGCGAAGCGAAAGCCATTCAGGATCTGTACCTCGACGGCAAACGCAACGAAGCCGCCGCGCTGGTGCCGGACGCCCTGGTCGACGAAATCTCCCTCTGCGGGTCCGCCGAACGTATCAAGGACCGCCTCGCCGTGTGGAAGGACTGCGCCGCCAAAGGCCACATCGGCACGATGGTGCTGAAGGGCGCGAGCGTCGAAGCCATGCGCGCGGTCGCCGAGGCTGTGTTGTAGCCCTCGCCCACCCTGCCTATCCTGCCGCCCAGCAAACCCGAGGAAACCAGCCCAATGACCGACCAACCCGTCGTACGCCTTGAAAAAGACGGCAATATCGGCGTCATCATCGTCAACTACCCGCCCGTCAACGCGCTCGGACCAGGTGTGGCCGATGGTATCATCGCCTGCCTGAACCAGGCGAACGCCGACCCGTCGATCGACGCGATGGTCCTGATGGGCGATGGCCGCAGCTTCATCGCCGGCGCCGACATCCGCGGCTTCGGCACGGGCCGCAAACGCCCCCCGCTGGGGGAACGCACCTACGACGTCATGGACCGCAGCCCCAAGCCGGTCGTCGCCGCCATCCACGGATTTGCCCTCGGCGGCGGGTTGGAAAACGCCATGGGCTGCCACTACCGCATCGCCGTGCCCTCGGCGAAAGTCGGCCTGCCGGAGGTGCTGATCGGCATCCTCCCCGGCGGCGGCGGTACCCAGCGGCTGCCTCGCCTCGCCGGTGCGGAAACCGCGCTGGACATGATCGTCTCCGGCCGCCACGTCCCCGCGCCCGAGGCACTGAAGCTCGGCATCCTCGACGAGGTGATCCCCGAAGGCGCCAACCTCCGCGAAGCCGCCGTCGCCAAAGCACGGTCGGTCGCAGCCATCCGCCCGCTGCCCCGCGTGAGGGATCGGGACGTGAAGGCCGACCCCGGGCTTTTCGACGCCAAGCGCAAATCCATCGCCCGCCGGGCCCGTAATCAGAAAGCGCCCTACAACTGCATCCTGGCGGTCGAAGCCGCCTGCACCTTGCCGTTCGACGAAGGCATGAAGCGCGAGCAGGAACTCTTCCTCGAACTGGAAAATGCCGACGAGGCCAAGGCCCTGCGCTATGCCTTCTTCGCCGAACGGGAAGTGGCGAAACTGCCGGATATGCCTGCCAGCATGAAGGCAGCGGACTTCTCCAAACCCGCGGTCATCGGGGCCGGAACGATGGGCGGCGGTATCGCCATGTCCTTCGCCGATTTCGGCTACGACGTGCGCATCATGGATGCGACCGAGGAAGGCCTGAACCGCGGCATGGAGCGGATCAAGGCCAACTACGCCACATCGGTGAAGCGCGGCAGCCTGGCGCAGGATGAAATGGAACGCCGCCTCGCCCGTATCCACCCCGTCGCCGGCTACGACGATATCGCCGATTGCGATGTCGTCGTTGAAGCGGTGTTCGAACGGATGGACGTGAAGATCCCGGTCTTCCAGAAACTCGATGAGGTCATGAACCCCTACGCCTTCCTGTTTTCCAACAGTTCCGCGCTGGATCTGGACGAGTTGGCGATGGTGACGAAACGGCCGGAGAAGGTTGCCGGCACGCATTTCTTCTCCCCCGCCAACGTGATGAAGCTTCTCGAAGTCGTCCGCCCGCCGAAAGCCGCGCCCGACACGCTGGCCACCGCCATGGCGATGGGACGCCGCATCGGCAAAATCTCCGCCATCGCCGGCAATACCGACGGCTTCGTCGCCAACCGCTCCCGCGCACCGTTCAACAGCGAAATGGTCATCCTGCTGGAGGAAGGCTGCCTCCCCGAACAGGTCGATAAGGTCATGGTCGATTTCGGCTACCCGATGGGGCCGTTCGCGGTGGGCGACCTCGCGGGATTGGATATCGGCGCCGAGGGACGGAAGCGACGTCTGGCGGCGAACCCGAATTACCGGACGTTGCCAATCGCCGACAAACTGGTGGAAATGGGCCGGTTCGGACAGAAAACCGGCGCCGGTTGGTATCGTTACGAAAAGGGCGACCGTACCCCGCACCCCGATCCCGTCGTCGCCGATCTGATCAAACAGGTCGCGACCGAGATGAAGGTGCCGCAAAAAACCTTCACGGATGAGGAAATCCTCCGGCGACTGCTGCTGTCCTCGGTCAACGAAGCCTGCAAGATCATGGAAGAGGGCAAGGCCTATCGTGCCAGCGACATCGACGTGATGTGGCTGCACGGCTTCGGCTTCCCGCGCTATCGTGGCGGCCTGATGTTCTGGGCCGACGGGATCGGCGTGCGCGATGTCTACAACCAGATCGCGTCGTGGCATCAGCAATACGGCGAGCGCTGGGCACCGTCAGCCCTGCTGCGCCAGCTGGCGGAGACCGGGACACCGTTCCGGGAGGCGAAGCCAGCGCCCTTTGTTTGAGAATTGTGTTCTGTCGCTCCAGCCGCATGCGGCTGGAGCGGGCGTTATGCTGTCCCCCGCCTAACCGGTGGGCGGAAACCTCTCAAAACAGGAAGTAGCGCTGCGCCATCGGCAGAACCGTCGCCGGTTCGCAGGTCAGCAGCACGCCGTCGGCACGAACTTCGTAGGTTTCCGAGTCGACTTCGATGATCGGCATCGCGTTGTTGTGAATCATCGATGCCTTGCCGATGCCGGAACGGGTATTGTCGACCGCGACCAGTTGGCGCGACAGGCCCAATGTGCGCGACAGTTCGGCGTCCAGCGCGGCTTTGGAAACGAAGGTCAGGCAGCTCGCCGCCATCGCTCGACCGAAGGCACCAAACATCGGGCGGTAGTGGACCGGTTGGGGGGTTGGAATAGATGCGTTGGGGTCGCCCATCGGCGCGCAGGCGATGGAGCCGCCCTTGATCACGAGATCGGGTTTCACGCCAAAGAACGCCGGCGACCACAGCACCAGATCGGCGAGCTTGCCCGGCTCGATCGATCCGATCTCGCGGGAGAAACCCTGCGCGATGGCGGGATTGATGGTGTATTTCGCGATGTAGCGCTTGACCCGATCATTGTCGTTGCGGCCGGAGCCGCCGCGCTGCGTTTTCATTTTGTGCGCGGTCTGCCAGGTGCGGATGATGACCTCGCCGACGCGCCCCATCGCCTGACTGTCTGACGACATCATCGAAAGTGCGCCGATATCGTGAAGGATATCCTCGGCGGCGATGGTCTCCTTGCGGATGCGGCTTTCCGCGAAAGCAACGTCCTCGGGGATGGCGCTGTCCAGATGATGGCAAACCATCAGCATGTCCAGATGCTCGTCCAGCGTGTTCGCGGTGTAGGGGCGGGTGGGATTGGTCGAGGACGGCAGCACGTTCG
>CAIRCM010000164.1 GCA_903877125.1 uncultured Acetobacteraceae bacterium
GACGGGAAGGCGTCCTGTCGTGAGCCTAACATGAAGCCAGTCGGAAAGCCGGATGCGGGAAACCCGCACGTCCGGTTTGATGAGCGGGGGAGGGAAACGGGTTGCCTTGGCAATACCGCGCCCTTCCTCGACTCTACCGACAAAGGGCGGTCTGCGCCCAAATGCCGGACGGTAAAATGACGCGATATCGGATGGGGGTGGAGCAAAGGTCATCTGAAAATCATTCCAATTCCTCACCTCCGTTGCGGACCGATATTAAGCGAACAACCGCCGTTCCCGTTCCGCCGCGAACGTGTCGATCACTGGCGCCACCGCCTTGGCGATGGCCATCAGCCGGGCATCGCTGTACCGCTTTCCCACGAGCGTCACGCCAACCGGCAGTCCAGCCGGTCCGAAACAAGCGGGAATACCCACATTCGGCACGTGCAGCAGGGTCCACATGCGGTTGAAGATCGCATTCCCCGTCGTATGGAGCCCGACCGGCGCCTCCCCGGGAGAGGAAGGTGTCAGAATCACGTCCAGCGTCGGCCCAAACAGGCTGTCGAACACCGGCCGGCACGAATCGGCCAGCGAATACGCCGCGACGAGTTGCTCTGGAGTCGTCCCGATCGCGTTTTCCACCTTCGCCCGCAGGTCCGGCGCCAAGATACCGTAGGCGTTCGTGTATTCCGGCAGGAAGGACGACGCGCCCTCCGCGTTGACGATGATGTTCTGCGCCTCGATCAGGCCGTTGAAGGGTTCCGGCAGCACCAGTTCCTCGACGATCGCGCCGGCATCTTCCAGCCGCGCCGCCGCCGTGGCCAAGGCCTGCTCGCCGCCCGCTTCGATAGCGTGCCACGCCGGCGATTTGCACAGACCGACCCGCAGCCCCTTGACCGACACTGGGGTTGCGTCCTCGGCGATCCGATAGGCGGTACCGACCAGAATCAGATCCTCGACGCAGCGCCCATACCACCCCACCGTATCCAACGTCATCGAGGACATCCGCGCCCCCTCCCGACTGACCAGTCCCCACGTGGGCTTGATGCCGTAAATGCCGTTGAAGGACGCGGGTCGAATGTGCGACCCGCCGGTTTGCGTGCCGAAGGCCAGCGGGACCTGGTAATCCCCAACCGCCGCACCCGACCCCGACGACGACCCGCCCGGCGTATGCGCTGCGTTATAGGGGTTGCGGGTCAACGCCTTCCGCCCACCAGAAGCGAACTCGACCGTATCGGTCTTGCCCAGGATCAACGCCCCGTTGCCCCGCACCACGCCAACACAGGCCGCGTCCCGCCCGACCCGCAGCCCGTCATAGATTGGCGAGTTCTGCGTGGTCGGGAACTCCGCCGTATCGATCACGTCCTTCACCCCGAACGGCAATCCGTGCAGCGGCCCCTTCGGCCCGAGCTTGTCGAGTTCCCGGGCACGCCGCACGACCTGATCGGGCTCCAGCCAGAGCCAAGCCTTCACCGCCGTATCCCTGGAAGCAATACGGTCCAGACAGGCCCGCACCAGCTCCTCGCACGACATTTTCCCGGTCGCTATCAGCCCGGCCGCTTCCGATGCGGTCATCCGGGCGGGGTCGGTCGCATTACGCATCGGCATGATCCTTCAGGATTAAAACAGCAGACCCTTTTTCAACATCCCATGCACGCCCTTTTCGCCGTTCACGGTCTGGGTCACATGAAAGTCCACCGCCAGCGAGCAGAACGAATAAGCCTGCTCCCGCGACAGATTGGACCGGCTGCAAATGAACGCGATCATCTCGCGCAACGCCTGCTTCATCGCCTGATCGAGATCCTCGTGCATTCCCATGCTGATGAAATGCGTCGGCGTCTCCGCCCGCGGCCGCGCCAGACCGGTATTCTTTTGCAACGTGAAGGTGAAGGTTCCGGTCAGACACATTTCCAGCGCGGTAACACAAACCTCCCCATCCCCCTGCACCCCGTGACCGTCGCCGACCGAGAAATTCGCCCCCGGCACCCAGACCGGCAGATACAACGTCGAACCCGCCGTCAGCTCCTTGTTGTCCAGGTTGCCGCCGTGGACACGAGGCTCCTTCGAAGCGATCCGCCCGAAGGCCGGCGGTGGCGCCACCCCCATGACACCGAAGAACGGCGCCAGCGGCAATTCGGTGCCCCAGGGCAGCGAACACACCCGTCGTTCCTCGTCCACCGGGATATGCATGATCGTGGTATCGTGAAAATCCTCCGGCAGCGTGCCGGCCAGGGGGCGTATGACGTTATAGCCCCAATCCGCTCCCGGCTCGATTTTCTCGATCGCGATTTCCAGCGTATCGCCAGGCATCGCCCCAGCCACCGCGATCGGCCCGGTCACGATATGCCCCGCTCGCACGCCGGGATTGGCTTTGAGGATCGCCATCAACTCGGGCGGGGATTGTAGCGGCGATCCCGGCGGGGGCATCACGTCCTCCCGCCCGGAAACGCATTGCACCTCCACCGTATCGCCGGATTCGATATGGAACACCGCGGGAAATTCGGCGTCGAAAACGCCAATGCGCACGGTATCGGGCGCGGCGCGGAGTTTGTGGAATGCCATGGTCAGCCCTCCGCCATGGCCGGGCGTTGCGCCCGGAAACCGGTTGCGTTCTCGAATGCGTCGGCGATCTGGAACACGGTAGCCTCCTGGAATGGCTTGCCAACGATCTGCAACGACAGCGGCAGGCCAGTCGGCCCGAACCCCGCACAGACCGACATCGCCGGATAGCCGGCTACGTTGAACGGCATCGTGAAACTCGGCTGCGCGAAGGTGTCCCATTCGGGAATGGCGTCGATCTTCGGCGCCTCCCCCATCGCCGCGGCCGTCACCACCACATCCAGCCCCCGCATGGCATCCCGCAGTTCGTCGCGCAGTTCCCGCCGCCGCCGCACAGCCTGCACGTAATCGACACCGGACACCATCGCGCCCAGCATCAGCCGCCGCTGCACCCGCGCACCGAACCCATCCAGCCGCGTACGGCCCCATTCCTCATAGGCCGCCGCCCGTTCGGTCAGAGAAATGAGCGTCCCGCATGCGTGCCAATCCTGCAGCGGCGACAGGCTGACATCGGTGACCACCGCGCCCAGACTCCGCAGCGCCTCCATCGCATCGGCGATCGCCTACTGTTCCGGCTCGGAAACCGGGCAATCGTCCTCATGAAAATGCCGGATCACCCCGATCCGCATACCCTGAAAGCTCTTGCCCAACAGCGCCGAGAAATCCGGCACAGCCCGGTCCGCACTGGCCGGATCGCCCGGATCGTGCCCGGCGATAACCTGTAACATCAATGCACAGTCCGCCGCCGTCCAGGCCATCGGCCCGATCGTGTCCAGACTGAACGCCGCCGGCGCCACCCCGCTGCGGGACACCAGACCGTAGGTCGGCTTGATCCCGGCAATGCCGCACAAAGCCGCCGGGCCACGGATCGATCCGCCGGTATCGGTGCCGATCCCGCACAGGATCATCCCCGCCGCCACCGCCGCCCCGGTACCGGACGAAGAACCCGCTGTAAAATGCTCCGTATTCCAAGGATTCCGCGCCGGTGGCCCCAGCACATCGAAGCTCGGCCCCCCATCGGCGAATTCATGAGTCGTCAGCTTGCCCATCAACACCGTTCCGGCAGCGGCGAGCTTGACCGCGCAAGTCGCATCGGCGGCCGGAATGTTCCCCTCCAGCAAACGGGACTGGCAGGTGGTCGGGATCCCCGCGGTATCGACGATATCCTTCAAGCCCATCGGAATCCCGTGCAACGGCCCGCGTGGTCCATCCCGCATGATCTCCGCCTCGGCCCGCCGCGCGTCAGCCATCGCCCGTTCCTCGGTCGGGAGAATGAAGGCGTGCAGCGCGTCGTTCATCCGGTGCATGCGATCGAGGCACGCCTGCGCCAGTTCGACCGGCGACAGCGTTCGCGCCGCGATCCCGGCCGCGGCTTCCGCAAGGGTGGGGATCGTCATGCCAAATCCTCCGCCGTGAAGCCAAAACTGTGCGCGAGTTCCGCCATATGCCCGCGTGGCTTCCGAACCCGCGCCTTCATCGCGGCCAATCCCGCCTCCACCGACTTCAGCTCCGCCTTCTGCTCGGCGGTCAATCCGATCCCGGCACTATCGAGCAAATAATTCAGCGCCTCATCCGTGAGAATTGCTGGCACGCGCTATGCTCCTTCTCCAGGGTATGATGCAGTGCACAAAGCAAACGGCATGCCTGTCAGGAGACCGCCATGGAAAATTTGAACGCATTCGTGCCAGGGCCCCGTTGCGAGGTCGCCGGCACGCCAAAAGGCCCGCTTGCCAAACTGCGTTTCGCGGTCAAGGACCTGATCGACGTCGCGGGCTGGCCGACCGGCGGCGGCTCCCCCGATTGGGCGCGCGCGCACCCGATACCCGACACCGACGCCTGGGTCGTGGCTCGTTTGCTGGCCGCCGGCGCCTCAATAATCGGCAAAACCGAAACCGATGAGGTTTCCTTAGGCATTCTTGGCGAAAATCCCTTCACCGGCACGCCGCTGAACCCTGCTGCACCGAACCGCGTGCCCGGCGGGTCGTCGTCGGGATCGGCCTCGGTCGTCGCCGCCGGCCTGTGCGATTTCGCGCTTGGGACCGACACCGGCGGATCGGTCCGCGTGCCCGCCAGCTTCTGCGGCCTGTATGGCATCCGGCCTACGCATGGGCGGCTGGATTTCAGCGGTATCTGCGCCCAGGCCCCCAGTTCCGACACCGTCGGCTGGATGGCGCGGGATGCCCGCACCTTCGCGCGGGTGGGCACCGTTCTGTTCGCCGAACCCACCCCCACCGCGTTGCCCAAAACCCTGCTGATCGCGACCGATGCTTTCGCCTTCGCCGATCCCGGCGTTACCACCGCCCTCGCCCCGCTGGTCGATCGCCTGACAGATCTGGTCGGCCACCATCGCGAAACGACCCTGGCACCGCAGGGCCTGTCGGTCTGGAAAGACGCGCAACGGACGCTCCAATCCAGCGAGGCCCTGAAAACCTTCGCCCCCTGGCTGGACCGGTTCAATCCGCGCCTGCAATACAGCGTCGCTCGCAATCTCGCTTTGGCCGCTTCGATCGGCGAGGCGGACCGTACCCGCGCGGCGCTGATGCGGGAGGAAGCGCGCGCACGACTGCGGTTCCTGTTGCCACCGGGCACGATCCTATGCCTGCCGACGACGCCTTTCCCGGCCCCCTTGCGCGGCCAGTCGGTGTCCGAGCTTGCCTTCCCCCGGGAACGGATCACCTGCCTCGCCTGCGTCGGCGGTCTGACCGGATCGCCCCAGGTTAACCTGCCCGGCGCAACGGTGGACGGCGCCCCCGTGGGCCTGTCGATCATCGGTCCCCGCGGGTCCGACAGCCAGTTGCTGGCCGTCGCGAAGGCGTTCGGATAACGTTCATGCCCCGCCCTTGCCGAGGAACCACGCCATGACCGCCGCCATTCGTTTCGCCGACCATGCGCTTGGGACGAAATTCAGCGACCTGCCGGCGGAGGCGGTGGATCGGGCCAAGACCTTTATTCTGGACAGCTTGGGCGTCGGAATCGCCGGTTCCTCGGTCGAAGGCGGTGATGGGCTGCTGCGCGTTGCGTCCGGCTGGGGCGCGGGAAACGTTCCGGTCTGGGGCCGAGCGGCGCGGTTGTCGGCACCGGGGGCTGCATTCATGAACGCCTGGCAGATGCACAACCAGGAATACGATTGTCTGCATGAAGGCGCTGTCGTCCATGCCATGGCCACCACACTCCCGGCGGCGATGGCGGCAGCGACGCAGCGGGGCGGCGTATCAGGCGCGGACTTGATCGCCGCGGTCGCTGTCGGCGTGGACGTCGCGGCCAGCCTCGGACTCGCCTCGAAAGCGGGGTTCCGCTTCTTCCGCCCCGCGACCGCCGGGGGGTTCGGCGCGGTCGCAGCAGCCGGCCGCATTCTGGGCCTCGATCGCGACCAACTCGCCGCGGCCTTCGCTTGGCAACTCGCACAGGCCAGCGGCACCATGCAGTCGCATTGGGAAGGCAGTCCGATCCTCCCCGCCCAGGTTGCCTTCAACGCCCGGGCCGCCCTCCAATCCTGCGAGTTCGCAACCCTCGGTTTCGCCGCGCCGCTGGAGGTCTTCGAAGGCCCCTACGGCTACTTGCCCTTGTTCGAGGGCGAATTCGACCTCGATCCGGTCCTGGAAAGCCTCGGCAAGACGTGGCGGATCGCCGAACTCAGCCACAAGCCCTACCCCGCGGGCCGCGCGACACATGGCGCGA
The DNA here is from genome assembly GCA_903877125.1 of uncultured Acetobacteraceae bacterium. GTDB lineage: Bacteria > Pseudomonadota > Alphaproteobacteria > Acetobacterales > Acetobacteraceae > Rhodopila. The sequence continues at coordinate 6,217 of CAIRCM010000164.1, forward strand.
TCGAAGGCGCGATGACCCTACAGGCGGAACATGGCTTCACGGCCGACGAACTCGTGCACGTCGATTGCTTTGCCCCAACCCTGATCGCCCGCCTCGTCGGCCGCCAACCGCTGCGCAACCCCACGGCCGCGTATGCCCGGCTGTGCATGGGCTTCGCCGTTGCGAAGGTCTTGCAGCACGGCGCGCTCGACCCGTCGCATTTCCGCGGGGATTCGCTGTCCGACCGGGCAACGTTCCGGCTGGCGGAGGTTGTCGCGCTGTTCGAAAACAATATGGACCCGAACGCCCTGACGCCTCAGACGGTCGAGATCCACGTGCGCGGCGACCGATATTTCCAGTGGTCATGCGAGACCATGCTGGGCAACCCGGCTCGGCCGCTGACGCGGGCGCAGCATCTGGCGAAGTTCCGCCAGTGCCTGACATTCTCCGCCGAACCGTCGGTGGCGGCGCATGCCGATCCGATGATCGCGGCCGCCGACGCGCTGGACGGACTGGCGGATTTTCGCCAACTGACGGACCTCGCCGCCTTGTCCTGATTCAGCTAATTTCCGCCCATGGAAGCCCCCATGGAAGCCAAAGAACTCTGCGCTGTCGCCGATCGCCTGCATGAGGCCGGCAAGCTCGCCGACGCGATCACGCAATACCGCGCCGCCGTGCGCGCCGATCCTGGGCTGTACCTCGGTTGGTACGGGCTAGGCTGCGCACTCTACACCTCCGGCGCCTTCGCCGACGCCGTCGCCGCCTTGCGCCGCGCGATCAAGGTCAGCCCCAACGCCCTCCCCGCCCGCGCAACCCTCGGCGAAGCCCTATACGCGCTCGGACAGGTCACCGATTCCAACCGCAACTACGTCCGCATCGCCCGCGACGCCGAACCAACCCTCAGGCAACTCGCGCTCGGCAACATCGCCTGCGCCGCACCCAGCGACCCCAGCATGGACAACGCCGCCATCCGCCGCGCGCGCGAGGCCTGGATCGCCGCGGAAGCCGTATCCATCGTCCCGATCCCGCGCAAACCCCGTCCCCCCGGCGAGAAAATCCGCATCGGCTACCTCGGTGCCTTCTTCGGCTCGAAAAACTGGATGAAGGGCTACATGGGCGTGATCAACGCCCACGATCGCCATCGGTTCGAAGTCAATCTAATCGCCGACCGCGCCGTTCCGTCGGCCGGTTCCGGCTATCGCGACAACGAAGCTGACCGCATCTGGGGCATCACCGGCGTCCCGAACGACAAACTGGCGGCACTGATCGCCGAGAATGGGATCGACGTGCTGGTCGACCTCAACGGCTACAGCTACCAGCGCCGCCTGCCGCTGCTGCTGTACCGAGCGGCGCCGGTGCAGTTCTCGTGGGTCGGTATGTACGGAACGACCGGTATCGCCGGTCTGGATGGCGTGATCGGCGATGCGGCGGTGGCGCCGGAAGCCGAGGAAATATTTTTCTCCGAACCGGTTGTCCGGGTCCGGCACACCTATCTGACCTTCGACATGTTCTACCCTGTGCCGGATGTCGTCCCGCCGCCGTGTCTGACGAATGGATTCGTGACCTTCGGCAGCCTGGCGTCCGCCTACAAGATCACCGATCAGGTGATCGCGGCGTGGTCGCGGATTCTGCGCGGCGTCCCGAACGCGCGCCTGCTGCTGCGCAACCGCAATTTGGGGGAGCCTTGCAACCGCGCGGATTTCGCCGCCCGCTTCGCGGCCCAGGGTATCCCAGCCGAGCGCCTGATCCTGGAAGGTGGGGCGGAACATTTCGAATTTCTGCGCACCTATGACCGGATCGACATCGCGCTGGATGCCTTCCCATACAACGGCGGCACCACAACAGCCGAGGCGATCTGGCAAGGCGTGCCGATCCTGAGCTTCGACGGCGACCGTTGGGCCAGCCGCACCAGCCTGACGATCCTGCGCGCGGCCGGACTTGACGCATTCGCCGCACGCGACATGGCGGGGTTCGTCGAAACCGGCATCCGCATGGGCCGCGACCCCCAGGCACTCGCCGAACCGCGACGCACGCAACGCGCCCGCATCGCGACCACGCCGGCGTTCGATCCAGCCGGACTCTGCCGGGAGTTGGAAGCACTGTTCGAGGCCACGCTGAAGGCGAACATTTCTCCATAACCAGCGAAACAGGAATATAAATTCTTTTTTATGGCCATATATTGCATTCTGTAGAAGAATATCCTTCTTAACGGTCTCCTTCCTCCGCATTGAGGCCGTCCGCCGCATGTTTCCTCCCCACCTCCAACCGCCATCCTTCGACCAGGGGTCGGTGTGGTTGGTCGGCGCCGGCCCAGGCGATCCTGGTCTGCTCACCCTGCACGCGGCCCACGCCCTCAGCGAGGCCGACATCGTCCTGCACGACGCCCTTGTGTCGACCGAGATCCTCGCGATGGCGCCGCGTGCGGTGCTGGAGCCGGCGGGCAAAAGGGCTGGCGGCGACCGTACCCCGCAACTGCGGATCAATCAGCGCATGGTGCAGTTGGCGCGCCAGGGCCTGCGGGTGGTGCGGCTGAAGGGTGGCGACCCCCTCGTGTTCGGCCGTGGTGGCGAGGAAGCATTGGCGCTCGTCGCCGCCGGTATTCCCTTCCGCATCGTCCCCGGCATCAGCGCGGGCATCGGTGGCACCGCATCGGCGGGCATCCCCATCACCCATCGCGGCCTGGCGCGGTCGGTCGCATTCGCGACCGGCCATGATTCGTCCGGCACGCTTGCCGATACCGACTGGGCCGCGCTCGCCCACGGGTCCGAGGTCGTGGTGCTCTACATGGCGCAGCGTCAGATCGGCGCGATCGCCGAACGGCTGATGGCGGCCGGCCGCGACGCGGATGAAGCGGTGGCCCTGATCGCCGACGCCACGACAGCGCGCCAGACCGTGACGGTCACAACCCTTCGCGACGCTGGCCGCGATGCGGCGGTGTCGGCCTCCCCTCTGCTGATTGTCATCGGGCCGGTGGTCGCGTTGCGGCCGCTGCTGGCGGGATGGCAGCAAACCGAACCCATGACGGTCCGCCGTCAAAACGTAGGAAATGCCTGATGCCAGTGTTGCCGAAAACCGCACCCTTCGCGGAAGACCAGATCGCGGCGTTGAACAGCGTGATGGCGGCCAGCACCCATGACCAGCGCACCTGGTTGGCGGGATTCCTCGCTGGCTTCGCTGCCGCCAATGATTCCACCGCGGCCCAGCCCGCGGCCGCCGTCAGCCCGGCCCGCCGCGCTCCGCTGACGATCCTGTTCGGGACTGAATCCGGCAATGCCGAAGCGCTCGCCGCCCAGGCACGCAAGGCCGCGACCAAGCTGGGCTTCGCGCCCAAGGTCTTGGACATGGCCGACATCGACATGGCGCAGCTCGCCGCGCTGGAAAACGTGCTGGTGATCGCGAGCACATGGGGAGAGGGCGATCCGCCGCAACGCGCGGTCGATTTTCAGGAAGCGTTGATGGCCGACGACGCACCCCGACTGGAAAAGCTGCGCTATGCCGTGTTGGCCCTGGGCGACCGTGCCTACGCGCAGTTCTGCGAGGTCGGCAAGCGCTTCGACGAACGTTTTGCCGCCCTCGGCGCGACGCGGGTCGCCGACCGGATCGATTGCGATCTGGACTTCGAAGCGCCCGCCAGCGCCTGGATCGATTCCACCCTGGCGGTGCTGAAGCCGACCGGCGAGGAAGACCACGCCGTCATCCACGTCGATTTCGCCCGGACAGCGGCCGAGGGCCCGACACGGGCGAAACCCTTCGCGGCCGAGGTCACTGAACATGCTCGCCTGACCGGCAGCCGTTCGAGCTCCGACACCCACCACATCGAACTGAATATCGAGGGTTCCGGCATCGCCTACGAACCCGGCGATGCGCTGGGCATAGTGCCAACCAACGATCCGGCTTTGGCCGACGAAGTGCTGGCCGCCGCCGGCCTGGCCGGCAATACCGCACTCCGTGTGGCACTGATCGAACGCCTGGACATCACCACTTTGACGTCAAGGCAGGTCGAGGATTTCGGCAAGCTGACCGGCTTCACCCCCGACCCCGATTGGGCCATGGGCCGTCAGATCATCGATCTTCTGGAAGCCGGTGCATCGACGCTGACAGCGGACCAACTGACCAGCCTGCTGCGCCCCCTCCCGCCCCGCTATTACTCGATCGCCTCCTCGCGCAAAGCAGTCGGCGAGGAAGCCCATCTGCTGGTCGCCGCGCTTCGCTACAAATCGCACGGCCGCGCCCGCCAGGGCGTGGCATCGATCGACATGACGGTGCGGCATCGTGGCTCGATGAACGTGTTCCTCCGCGCCAACCAGCATTTCCGCCTGCCCTCCGATCCGGCGCGTCCTGTCATCATGGTCGGTCCCGGCACCGGCGTGGCGCCGTTCCGCGGCTTCATGCAGGAACGCGAGGCCACCGGCGCGACCGGTAAAAACTGGCTGTTCTTCGGCCACCGCAATTACATGCACGACTTCCTGTATCAACTGGAATGGCAGGATTGGCTGGCCAACGGTACGCTGAACCGCATGGATGTCGCGTTCTCCCGCGATCAACCGGAAAAGCGCTACGTGCAGGACGTCATGTGGGAACAGCGTCGCGACCTCGCCGGGTGGCTGCGCGACGGCGCCGCTCTTTATGTCTGTGGCGACATGAACGCGATGGCGAAGGACGTCCATGCCGTTCTGCTGCGCATCCTCGCCGACCAGGGCAACCACGACGAAGCCGACGCGAAGGCCGAACTGGACGCGATCCGTCGCGACGGCCGCTATCTGCGCGACGTGTACTGAGAAAGACGCCGATATGGACATCATCGAACGCCCGCTTTCGGCCAACGAAGGCATCAAGGCGCGCAGCAACTTCCTGCGCGGCACCATCGCCGACGGTTTGAACGTCGTCTCCACCGGCTCCCTGGCCGACGACGACACCCAACTGACAAAATTCCACGGGTTTTATCAGCAGGACGACCGCGACCTGCGCGCCGAACGCGGCAAGCAGAGGATGGAGAAAGCCTTCAGCTTCATGGTACGCCTGCGCATCCCGGCCGGCATCCTGACCCCGGCGCAATGGCTGGCGGCCGAGAAAGTCGCGGTGCAGCGTGCCAATGGCACAATGCGACTGACCACACGCCAGACCATCCAGTTTCACGGCATCATCAAATCGAACCTGCGGCCGGCATTCCAGGAAATGTATCGGGAAATGTTGGACAGCATCGCGGCTTGCGGCGACGTGAACCGCAATGTCGTCGCATCCGTCCATCCCTGGGCCGGCAAGCTGCATGAGGCCGTTTCCAAAACCGCCGACGACATCGCCACCCATCTGCTGCCGCACAGCCGCGCTTGGCACGAGATCTGGATCGGCGAGGAAAAAGTCGCGGGCGGGGTCGAGGAAGCGGAACCGATCTACGGCAAGACCTATCTCCCGCGAAAATTCAAGATCGCGGTGGCGTTGCCGCCCTACAACGACGTCGACGCCCTGGCGCAGGACCTCGCTTTCATCGCCATCGTCGAGAAGAACAAGATCGTCGGATACAACGTCGCCGCTGGCGGTGGCATGGGCATGACACATGGCGAGCCCGACACCTATCCTCGGCCCGGCGACATCATCGGCTTCTGCACCCCCGACCAGGTGAACGATGTCGCCGAGAAAGTCGTAACCGTCCAACGCGACAACGGCGACCGGTCCGACCGCAAGCACGCCCGTCTGAAATACACCATGGACCGAATGGGCGTGGGTAATTTCGTTGCTGCGGTGAACGAACGGCTGAACGTCAAACTACAGCCGGCCCGCGAATTCGCCTTCGAATCCACCGGCGACCGCTTCGGTTGGTCCAAAAGCGCCGGTGGGAAGTCGCATTTTGTGATGTATATCGAAAGCGGCCGCGTGGCCGGCCGGGCGATGGAGGGGCTGCGCAAGATCGCCGAACTTGGCGTCGGTCGCTTCATGATCACCGCCAACCAGAATCTGGCGATCGCCGATATTCCGGCCAGATCGCATGACGCGGTCGCGGCCCTGATCGCGGCATATGGCTTGGACCAGAAGGCCGGCGGCCTCCGTCGCAACGCCATCGCCTGCGTGGCGCTGCCGACCTGCGGCCTCGCACTCGCGGAAAGCGAACGGTATCTGCCGCAGCTGATCACCCGCCTGGAAGCGGTCCTCGCCGGTCTGGGACTGGCCGAGGAGGACATTACGATCCGCATGACCGGCTGTCCCAACGGCTGCGGGCGTCCTTACATGTCCGAAATAGGCTTGGTCGGCCGCACGCCGGGTATCTACAATCTGTATCTTGGTGCCTCGCACACCAGCATGCGGATGAACAAGCTGTTCAAACGCGATGTCGGCGAGGAAGCGATCGTGGCCGCATTGACCCCGGTATTCGAGGCATTCGCGAAGGATCGGCGAAAGGACGAACGTTTCGGTGATTTCGTGGTGCGCACCGGCGTGGTCGCCGAAACGAAAACCGGCCTCGATTTTCACGAAAACCTGTCCCCCGAGTTGAGGAACTGATCCAATGGCATTGCTCACCGAACAAATTGTTCGTGCGCCGAAGTTCGGCCAAAAGGCTTGGCTGCCGGGACTGCTGCACGTCGCCGCCGCCTTCGCGCCAGCCCCCGTCCTGGGCGTCGCGGTCTGCGTTTCCGGTCTGCTGGTCGCAACCCTCGTCAGCTTCGTGGTATTCCTGCCACTGACGGTTCTGACCCTAAACGGTGGTGCCGCCATCCCCGAAGACGCCAACCTCCCTGCCCTCCCCCTCCGTGCTCGGGTCATCCTGTTCGCGTTGTGGATGGCAACGGCCTGGGCAACAGCGGGCAGCGCGGCGCTGTTGGGGTAGTTACCCCGCCATCGCGCATCAGAGCGGAGGCACGCGCAGTCTGATCATCATCTCCCCGTTTTCAGGGCTGAGGGTAAAAGTGACGTTGCGGGAACCGCCGCCATCCAGCATCACCACACCTTTGCATGATCGGATTGAATTGTCATATCCGGTCTCGGCGATCTGTTGAACCGAACGTGCCCGTGGGTTCGGTGCCTTCGCCAGGTCCATGCCATTGAAAATGTCCTTCACGTCGTCAGCGACGTCGGAACAGGTCAACTGTCCGGCGAAACGATGCCGGATCGACGGGTCGAGGACCATGATAAGTCCGGTGGTCAATGGAAATGCCAGGATCGCCAGCCAGAAATGCCGCTTGCTGTCGCCCAATATCGATGCGCGTTGCCACAGATAGCCCGGAAAAAGCAGCACCCACCAGGCCGAAGGCACCCGGGAATAGCCCGCCGCGAGAATGGCCTTCTTGTCGGCATTGCGCAGCGAGACGAATGCACCGACGGCGATGACAGTCGAAAGGGAGTTGGTTGAGAGGCTCAGCGCCTCAATCAGATAGTTGACCGGTGTCAGAATCAACGACAACGCCACCAGCATCCAGGCGGGCCAATCGTCGACAAATGCTCTGTTGCCTGTCGTGTCAGACGATACAACGGGTTCGTTGGTCTCGTCGCTCATGCGATCCCTCCAACAGTTGGGACGGGCGGTTCATTCCGCCACATGGGCTTTTTGGGGGCATCCGACCGACGATGGCTCCAGCCACGGCGTCGCGCGCGGGACGACATTGTCGGTCGGTATCGTCCAAGCTTAAGGCAGGTTCTTGTGCGACCCGTCGCAGCGCGGTGCGTTGGCGGTCGCCTTGCAGCCGCAGAAGCTGACGACGCCCGACGTCTCGGCTTCGAATTTCATCGGGCTGAACGGCCCACCCTTGTGCGATCCGTCGCAGAACGGCTGCTTGCCGCTTTTGCCGCAGGAGCACCACCAATAGGATTTTCCGGCCTCGACTTCGACTTTGTACGAGCCCTTTTGGGCGACGACGGCAGCTTCGGACATGCTTGCTTTCTCCTGACGTTAGGTTGCCGCGAACCCATAGTCCCGACGCGCGGCGGCCGGGGTAACGTAGCCGTCCAGCAGGTCCTCGGAAAGGGCCGCTGGATCGCGCGATTTCGGGTCGCCGTAGCCGCCCGACCCCGGCGCTTCCAGTACCACGAGCGAACCGGCCGGCGCGAGGAATCCGCCTTTGCTGTTCAATGTCCGGGCAATTCCGTTCGGCGGGATCAGGGTGGTAACCGCCGGACCGCCGGTCAAGCCACCATCCAAACCGAACGGCGGAGTCACCGACCGCTCGCAGCAGACCGAAGCCTGGGCCTGATTTTCCAACACCCGCCACACCCGGCGCGCGCCCAGCCCACCGCGATACCGCCCAGCCCCGCCGCTGTCGGGCACCAACGCGTATTCTTCCACGCGCAGCGGAAAGCTCATTTCGATGATTTCGATCGGCGTGTTGCTCATGTTCGAAACCGTGCTGGCGACAGCGTTGATTCCATCCTTGGTCGGCCGTGCGCCGAAACCGCCCTTGACCGACTCGTAACTGACGAAACGATCGCCGGTCCGATAATCCAACCCGCCGAAGGTGATCACGGCCGAGGTCCCCTGCGATCCCGCCATCACCGTGCGTGGCGAAATGCCGTAAAGCGCTGCCATGACCATATCCGCCACGCGATGCGATATTTCATGGTTGGCATAAACCACCGGGGAGGGATGCTGCGCGTTCACCACCGAACCCGCCGGCGCGGTCACCGTCACCGGGCGCCAGCAGCCGGAATTGGGCGGGATCAGGCTGCCAGGGTCGGCAATCATTTTCAGTGCGCAGAACACGCCCGAGGCCGTCACCGTCAACGGCGCGTTCATCGGCCCCGCCACGGCCGGATCGGACCCCGTGAAATCCGCCAGAATGGTATCGCCCTTTTTGACGATCCGCAGCTTCACGGTGAACGGTACGTCGGTTGTCTCGCCCAGCCCGATGATCCCGTCACCGTCGAAAATATCGGTGAATGACGCTTCACCATCCGGCAACGCACGCAGGGCCGCGCGCATCATGGTCTCCGAATAGTCCAACACCTCCCTCATGATCTGGAGGAAGGTCGCCACACCGTACTTCGCGGCCAGTTCCGCCATCCGCTGGGTGCCGCGCAAATTCGCCGCGACCTGCGCGCGCAAATCGCCCAGGCGTTCGGAGGGTGTGCGGACATTGGCGAAGATGATCGCCTCGATGGCGGGATCGGGCTTGCCGTCCCGATACAGCCGGATCGGCGGCAAGCGCAGGCCCTCGCCATAGATTTCCGTGACCGCGCCATAAGATCCGGGCTGCGCGCTGCCGATATCCGGCCAATGCGCACGCACGCACCCGTAACCCAGCAAGTGCCCGTCATGAAACGCCGGCATCACCACGTTGACATCCGGCAGGTGCGATCCCCCATCGTAGGGATCGTTGTGGATGAACACGTCCCCTGGCGCGACATCGGCGAAGGCCCGCACCACCGCGCGTACCGCGTCGGGCATCGATCCCAAATGGATCGGCAGGTCCGGTCCCTGAGCCACCATGTCGCCGGCGGCATCGAATATCCCGCAGGAATAATCGCCGGCGACCTTCAGCAGCGGCGAATAGGCGGTCTTTGCCAGGACGATCTTCATCTCCTCGGCCGCCGCGAACAGCGCATTCTTGACCACTTCGAAACGGGCGGGGTCGGTCTTAAGGCCGGTCATGTGCGTGTCTCCTTCATGCGGCGCGTAGCGCGTTCAACCGCCCGACCGCCTCGGTCAACGCCAAGGCGAACGCCGTCTCCCGCGCTCGTGCACCCACCAGATCGTTGTTACGGCAAGCCCGTTCGATTTCCCGGGAAAGCGTGCTCAGGACATTGGCACCGCAATTGCCGGCGACCGAGACCATATCATGGGCTTCCTTGGCGACCGACGCGCAGTCGCCCAACGCGAGACCCGACAGCAACCTTTCCGCGCGGGCGGCGATGTCGCCGACCGACTCCCGCAGAAAGTCCGCGAACTGCGCCCCTGGCAGCAGCACCCGAAGCGTTTGGATCGTGTCGTCGTTCACCACCGCAACGCTCGCCGCGATCGGCCGAACCTGTGTCCGCTGCCCGGTCACCAATGCCAGTTTCTCCATCAGCTTCCCGGCCTCGAGCGGTTTGCTGACATACGCATCCATGCCCGCGGCGTGATACCGTTCGTCGGCACCGGCCAGCGCATCCGCGGTCACCGCCACGATCGGCACCTGGCAGCGTGGCGGCGGCAAGGCTCGGATACGCCGCGTGGCCTGCACGCCGTCCATGATCGGCATCTGAATGTCCATCAGGATCGCGTCGTAGGTCTCCCGCATCGCGGCCTCCACCGCTTCCCGCCCGTTCGACGCGACATCGACGCGATGGCCCTCGGCTTCCAGCAGCATCGTGGCCAGCCGCTGGTTGACCTTGTTGTCGTCCACCACCAGCAATCGCAGGGCCCGCGGGATTGTCGCGCTCGCCATCTCCGCGTCCGGCACGACCGATTCGGCTATCGCCGGCGGCAGACTGAGCGTGAAGTAGAACCGGCTGCCCTGCCCGGGATTGCTGTCGACCCCGATGCTGCCACCCATGAGTTCCACCAGTTCCCGGCTGATCGCGAGGCCGAGGCCTGTGCCACCGAACCGGCGGGAGATCGAACTGTCGGCCTGAGTGAATTTCTGAAAAACCCGCGACAGGCTGTCCTGCGTCATGCCGATACCCGTATCGCTGACTTCGAACAGCACACCGTCGGGGTCATCCCCCGGTTCCCGGGAAACCCGTACGTCGACCCGCCCGCGTTCGGTGAATTTCAGCGCATTGCCTACCAGATTCAGAAGCACCTGGCGCAACCGCACGGGATCGCCACGCACCGTCCGCCGCAGCTCCGGGGCAATATCCACCGATAACGTCAGCTGCTTTTCCCGGGCATGCGGTTCAAGCAGGCGGATCGCGGCCTCGGTCGGTCCGGCAAGCTCGAAGACCCGGTATTCCAGTTCCAGCCGTCCGGCTTCCAGCTTCGAGATGTCGAGAATATCGTTGATGACCTCTAATAACGAACGGGCGGAATCGTGCACGCCCTCCGCGCACTCCCGTTGCTGCTGATCGAGGTTCCCACGCAGAAGAATCTCGCTCAGCCCGATGATCCCATTCATCGGTGTGCGGATTTCATGCGACATATTCGCGAGAAAATCGGTCTTTGCCTTGTTGGCGAGTTCCGCCTGCACCCGAGCGGCCTCGGCCTGTTCGCGGGCGGCGTCGGCGCGTGCTTCCGCGGCCTTGCGTTCGGTGATGTCGGCATAGATCCGCACAACACCGCCGGTCGGCAGGGGCGCGCTGCGAATCTCCAGGATCGTGCCGTCGGGGCGCTGGCGTTCGTAGACATGGGATGCGTCGATGATGGCGCCCGCCTTGTCGAGATCGACTTCCCCGGGACCGGAATGGGACAACGCGTTCGCCTGCCACTGATACGCCACGATGTCGGTGAAGCTCGGCTGGTCGGCGATCATTTCCGGCGGAAGCCCCAGCATCTCGATCGCCCGCTGATTGCAGACCGCGACCGTGCGATCCGCCGTGATCAGCATGATCCCCTCGTCCATGTGTTCGAGCGTGGTTTCCAGCAGGCTCGATTTCTCCGCCACCTCCCGCTGGCTGACCCTCAGCGCCTCCGCCGTCGCGCGCAATTCCGCCGCTTGCTCGGCGAGCCTCGCGCCGGTCTCCTCCAGATCGGCGTTACGTTGCGAAAGCGACGCCTCCGACAGTGCCACGCGGTGGAACTGGCCGCCGAGGAGACCGAAAAGGATGCAGAGCGTGGCGACCACGCCGAAGGTTCCGACCGCGATGTAGTAGGCCTGCCGGCGCCACGGGGTCAGCGCCGCATCGGGCGAAACGGCCACATCGATCAGCAGCGGAAAGTCGCGCAGCCGCTGCACCCACACCGAACGGGTTCGCGATTTCCCGACAGCGTCGGTCACATAATATCCGCCGCCGTCGGCGACGACGCGATACCAGGGGAGTATCGGCGGGATCCGCGAGCCTATGACGACGCCGCCGTCGTCGGGGTGATGCAGAAGAATGGTGCCATCGTCGCGCACGATCGAAATCGTACCATCGGCGTCCGGCCGCGCCGCCTCGAACAATTCGCGAAAATAACGCAGCGAGATCGCTCCGGAGATGACCCCGATCACATCGCCGTTTTTCGCCACCACCCGACGCGCCAGATACACCGTCCAGTCGCCATCCACATCGCCCCGCTGCGGAATGCTGATATATGCTCCGCTGTCGGTGATTGAACTGAAATGGACGAACACGTCCGCATCTGATTCCACCGCCCCCGAAGGTGGCCATCGCCGGGAATTGTTGATCACCCGGCCACCGGAATCGAGCACGACCAGCGCCTCGAGCTGCGGCATGTGTTCCCGCTGGGCCAGAAGCTGCTGGAACATGCTTGCCGTGCCCATATAGGCACGGAACTGGTCCGCGGAATCGATCCCTTCATCGACGATCTGTTTCTGAATGTTCTGCACGACGAGGTCGACGACCTGTAGCGCCCGCGTGCTTTGTTCGGCCAGGACCAGGCCGATCTTTGCCTGATTGCTGCGATATTCATTGGTGGCTGTTTGACGGGAGTCCCAGACCGCCAATCCGGCCCCGGTCACCAGCAGCGCGACGAGTACGATGAACGCCGGCGTCAGCCCATGACTGCCGACCAGTTTTTCGGCATCCATGCTGGCACGTTTGCGCGCCTTTGGCGCCGGCGGCACCGGGGCTAACTCCGTCGGCGGGAGCGGTTGGTGGTTTTGCGTCCCGCCAGCGTCAACGCCAACCCCGTGGCCAACAGCGCCAGGCTGGCCGGCGGTAACCAGGCCGGCCTCAGCAGCAGCGGGGTCGCGAGTGCGTTCCAGGTCCAATTGCCAAACCAGCGAACGATGAATCCCTGCACACGGCTCAGCATACTGGCGTCGATAGCAGCCAGGAACTCGCCAAGTCCCCTCGGGTGGACCTCGAACGTGCCGAGGGCCACCGAGACCACGATCATAACAGCCGCGAAGACGGCAAGGGCGCGCTGGATGTTCACATGAACAGTTTCTCGCTCTTTCGTCCTTCATGCAAGCCGGCGACGAATTCGGCATACCCGTTGTAGATTTGCGTCGGCACGGATTCGTTGGAGCCCAACAGCCGCTCATGCGCCTGCGACCAACGGGGATGCGGGACATCGGGATTCACGTTGGCCCAGAATCCGTATTCGCGGGACTGGAGGCCTTCCCAGAACGTCACCGGCCGTTTTTCCGCGAAGGTGATCTTCACGATCGATTTGGCGGACTTGAAGCCATATTTCCAAGGCAGCGCGATCCGCAGCGGCCCGCCGTTCTGCGGCGGCACCGGCTTGCCGTAGAGACCCGTCACCATGAAGGCCAGATCGTTGGCGGCCTCATCGATCGCCAGACCTTCGACATACGGCCATGTGTAGAACGGGCTGCCAAGGCCGGGCATCGCCACTTTGTCCTGCACAGTTTCGAATACCACGTATTTCGCCGATCCCAGGGGTTCGGCAATCTTCAGAAGCTGCGCCAGCGAGAAGCCCATCCACGGCACCGTCATCGCCCAGGTTTCGACACAGCGGTGACGATAGATCCGCTCCTCCGACTGCACCTGCTTCAACAAATCGTCGATATCGATCGTCCGGGGCGTCTTGATCAGCCCGCCCAGTGCGATCGTCCAGGGACGCTGCTTCAGCGCCTGAGCTTGGTCAACGACGTTCTTGCTGTCATTGAATTCGTAGTAATTGTTATAACTGGTCGCGTATTTTTCCTCGGTCAGGCCACGTCCCGGGACGAATTTCGGATTGGGCTCGGCACGCGCCGGCAAGGCCCCGGCGATCGACAACGCCCCGACCCCGGCCATCAAACCCCTGCGATTGAGCATCGCGGCTTCGGGCGTGACACGGCTTTCGGGGATTTCCCATCCGCGACGGCGGGCGATATGCATGGTCTGACTCTCCTGCTCGGTTATGTGTTCCGCATTGTCTGACGCGCCGGGATGGGGAACATTACACCGCGCCGCACCCTAGTACCCAGAATCTCTAGACCGCGAAACACGGTTTCATCCTCTTTTGATGGACGACGCTCTTGGTCCACACGAAAGGTCGCGCCTCTTCGTTGTAGCTGGCGATGAAGCTGTCGATATGGTCCTTCAACTCGGGGAC
>CAIRCM010000165.1 GCA_903877125.1 uncultured Acetobacteraceae bacterium
GAATGCCGGTATCCACGCATTTCGGTGCCTGGAGCTTGAAAAATCGTGGATACCGGCATTCGCCGGCATGACGCGGGTGGACGGCCGGTGCGTCAATGATTGGGGCCTCGGGAAGTAAGCCCTTCGTGTGATTCGTGCCTTCCTGGTGGACAAAAGCGAGGCCGCGACCATGTCCGTTCCACGGCCCGGCGTTGGCCGATCGTGCCTCCTGGCGGGGGCATGCTGGATCGACAGACCGCTTTTTCACCACCAAGACCACCAAGCATGCACGGAGGATGCACCAAGATTCTTTCGACGATTGGCCGGCCCGAACCCTCCGCCATTCATCTTTCCTTTACCTTTTCAAAGCACAATGCCGGGATACCAAGGAGGTCTCCGGCAATGGAATTGGAAGCACTCTCGAACCGCTTGATCGGGCTGGCCATCGAGGTTCACCGCACCGTCGGGCCTGGATTGCTGGAAAGTGCCTATCGGGCATTCCTGTGCATGGAACTGGAGGAAGCCAACATTCCGTTCCAGAGCGAAGCCATGGTCCCCGTCCATTATAAAGGGCGCGCTGCTCCGCTTGGGTTCCGAGCGGATATCGTCGTGGCGGACTCGATCATCGTGGAAATCAAGGCCGTCGCCGCCTTCGTTCCTGCTCCGTGGCTCTTGGTGGTCTTGGTGGTAAAAAACGCGGTCCATCAATCCGGTTTGTCCTCGCCAGGAAGCAGGACCGCCCAACCCGCCGCATCGGCCGGATCAGACCGGCACGTCCCCCGCGAGCGTGATCCGGTGCATCTCCCGCCGGAAGCCGTTGTAGTCGTTGATCGCGGCGTGCAGCGTGCAGCGGTTGTCCCATAGGGCGACCGAACCGGGTGCCCAGCGGAAGCGGCAGGTGAATTCGGGGCGGACCTGATGCTGGAAGAGGTAGCGCAACAACGGCATGCTTTCCTCCTCGGTCATGCCGACGAAATGCGCGGTGTGGGCGAGGTTGACGTAGAGCGATTTGCGGCCGGTTTCCGGGTGGGTACGCACCACCGGGTGATCGGCGATGAGGACAGTGCGTTCGGCCGTGGTGCGGTCCTCGCGGGTGCGGCTGGCCTCGGCCTTGTCGGAGCGGGAGACCCAGCGCAGGCCGGCAAGCAGGGATTTCATGCCGTCGGACAGCGCTTCGTAGGCGAGGTATTGATTGGCGTAGTTTGTGTCTCCGCAGCTCGGGGGCAGTTCGCGGGCGATGAGCATCGTCGCCATCGGGGGTTCGGGGAAATAGGTGGTGTCGGTATGCCAGTTGCCGCCGAACGCGACGGTCTGGTCGGGGCGTTTGACCACGGCGGTGATCTCGGGGAAGCCATCGAGGCCTTTGACGAACGGGTATTCCAGGGGTTTGCCCATGCAGCGCGCGAAGGCCATGAACTGGGCGGGGGACAGGGTCTGATCGCGGAAGAACACCACGAGGTGATCGAGGAAGGCGCGGCGGATCGCGGCGACGGTGTCGTCGGTCAGGTCTCGGGCGAGGTCGATGCCGTGGATTTCGGCGCCGAGCGCGCCGGCGATGGGGCGGATGTCCAGGTTGGGGCTCATGGTTCGGTTTCCTGGTGGGGGGCTTTATGGCACCACGGATGAAGAGGATGAACACCGATGGTCAGGTATATCCGCGGTGATCGGAGGCCGGTCTCGGCTGTTTGCCGCGACGGAGATCGATCGCTCCCCAGCCGTCATAGCCCGGCCGGGTCGGGCCACCGCCCGCGGCACCGGTGCTAACCATCCTGCCTCGGGAATTGCATCACTACGACATCCAGACCGTTGGCGCCGGCCGTCACCGACAGCGGGGTTTCGTCGGGATTGACGAAGGAACAGGACAATCGCGGCAGTTCGGCGCCGTCGACGCGCATGGTACCGTCGGCGACGACCCAGTATTGGCCTCGGCCGGTATTGGGATCGGGGCCGACCAGTTGCTCCCCAGCGCCGAGGCGATAGCGCCAGGCACCCATCCCGTCGGGTTCCTGCGGGATGGCGACCTCTTCCAGCGGCAGCGGCCCGTTTACGGCTTCGCGGTGTTTGCGGTTGGGGACGGCGCGCAGGGCAGCGCGGTTTTCCGGCATCGTCATGAAGCGGGCGCCGGGATCGAAGCCGTTGCGCAAGGTGAAATAGCAGACGCCCTCATCCGGGCTGGCCTTGATCGGTCCGTAGGCGGTGTAGGCGCCGGAGAAATGCACGGTCAGCGGGCGGATTTCATGGGTGCCCATGGTGCCGTGGCCACCGACGACAAGCTGGAACTGGTCCTGCTGGTGAAAATGCGACTGGGCGGTGCTGCCGGGGTCCTGCTCGACCAGGAAAGCCATCGGAAACAGCGTGCTGGCGTCGGGATCGGGTTCGCCCGGCTTCATGTTGTAACGCGAGGTGCCGAGGTACAGCGTGTGCCAGAACGTCACGCCATCGGGGGCGGAGCCGCGTCGGCGGTTCGCTCGGGCGGCGTCGGCGGAGGCGATAAGCGGCATCAGGTAATCTCCCGGCGATGACGAACGATTTTCCGCCCATCGCGGCCGGGAATCAACTGTCTCAGGCCGCGACCCCGGAAGAACACGCCGCGCATTGGCCCTCGGCCTCAATGGTGGCTTTGCCGACGGTGAAGCCGAGGCGATGCGCGGCGTCCTCCAGGGCATGGGCGAGTTCGTGGTCTTCCAGTTCGGTCACCTTGCCGCAGCGCTGGCAGATGAGAAACTGGGCGGCGTGGTCGTGATCGTCATGCGCGATGCAACCGACGAAGGCGGATAGACGCTCAAGCTTGTGGATCAGGCGGTTTTCCAGCAGGAAATCCAAAGCGCGGTAGACGGTGGGCGGGGCGGCGCCTTCGCGGGTGGCGCGGAGGCGGTCGAGGAGGTCGTAGGCACCGGTGGGCTGGGA
The DNA here is from genome assembly GCA_903877125.1 of uncultured Acetobacteraceae bacterium. GTDB lineage: Bacteria > Pseudomonadota > Alphaproteobacteria > Acetobacterales > Acetobacteraceae > Rhodopila. The sequence goes on from CAIRCM010000165.1 coordinate 2,887, forward strand.
GGCGTCGAGGATCAGGCCGAGCACCTGACGGCGCAGGTCGGTCAGTCGCACGCCCCGGCTTTCGCAGATGGCGGCGGCGCGGGTCAGCAATGCCTCGGTGCGGGGGGCGAATCCCATGCGGGCTCCTTTGCGGCGTATCGCCTGGGGATTACATAGCATCCATGACACAAGATGCCACGATACAGGATGCCACCCGGGCTCTCGCCGCTATCCGCTTCAACGCCGACGGGCTGGTCCCGGCGATCGCGCAGCAGCATGACACCGGGGAAGTGTTGATGATGGCCTGGATGAACCGGGAGGCGGTGGCGGAAACGCTGGCGACCGGCCGGGTCTGCTATTACAGCCGCAGCCGCAAGGGGTTGTGGCGGAAGGGCGAGACCTCGGGCCAGACGCAGCATCTGAAGGACCTGCGGATCGACTGCGACGGGGACACGTTGCTGTTACTGGTGCATCAGGACGGGGTCGCGTGCCACACCGGGCGGCGCAACTGCTTTTTCCTGGCCGCGCGTGACGGCGGTTTGACCGAAATCGCGGCGCCGGAGGTTTCGCCGGAGAAGCTCTACGGGCATGCCTGAAACCACACCGGTTTCGGTTTTGATCGCGCCGGTTGGCGGGGCGTCGTTGTTGCAATGGTTGGGGGCGGACGAGCAGGCGCGGACGGTGGTGCTGGTGAGTCAGGCCTTGGGGCCGGCGGTGGATCATCCGCGGGTCGCGACATTCGCCGATACGACTCGTCACGCAATCGTTGGGTGCGCCTGCTGCGCGCCGTCGGGCGATTTGACGCGGGCCTTGCGGGCCATGCTGCCGCGCGCCCGTCGGGGGGAGATCGATCGGGTGGTGGTCGTGGCGGGGGATGCCGCGCGAGTGGTCGGGGCGCTGGCCCGCGACCCGCTGGTCGCGGCGGTCTATCGACCCGGCGGGACGATCTCGATGGAGGTCGGTGCGCGATAGCCGTCCGCGCGGCGCCTCGGGTTTTCGGGCCGGCGTTGGCGATTGCGCCCGGTCTGGGACGGCGGTCCGCACCGCGGTAAACAGAGTGAGTGATTTTGGGGGATGTTCCGGTGGTCGCGTCTGTCGTTGCGGTTCCATGCCGCTGATCTATCTGATCGCCGGCGAGCAAAGCGGGGACGCGCTGGGTGCTCGGCTGATGCATGCGATGAAGGCCGTGCGGCCGGATTTGCACTTCGCGGGGATCGGCGGTGCGGGCATGGCGGCGGAGGGACTGGCGACATTGTTTCCGATGCGCGACCTCGCGGTGATGGGCCTGTTGGAGGTGCTGCCGAAGGTGTTGTTGCTGCGGCGGCGGATCGAGGAGACGGTTGCCGATATCGCGGCGCGGCGGCCGGACGTGGTGGTGACGATCGACGCGCCGGGGTTCGCAATTCGGGTGTTGCGGCGGATCGCGGGGTTGGGGCTGAAGCGGGCGCATTACGTGGCGCCTCAGGTTTGGGCTTGGCGGGAGAATCGGGTGAAGCGCTACCCGGGTTTGTGGGATTCGCTGCTGTGTCTGCTGCCGTTTGAACCGGCATTCTTCGCCAGGCATGGCCTGCCCGGGATTTTCGTGGGGCATCCGGTGTTGGAAAGCCGGGCCGATACCGGCAACGGCGCGGCGTTTCGCGCGCGCCACGGGATCGCGGCGGATGCGCTGGTGCTGACCGTGATGCCGGGTAGCCGGGGGACCGAGGTTTCGAAATTGCTTCCGATCCTCGGGGAGACATTGCGGCGGTTGCCGGTGGGCGTGATCCCGGTCGTGCCGCTGGCCGGGCCGGTGGCCGAGGCGGTGCGGGCTGGGACCGAAGCCTGGCCGGTACGGCCAATTCTGGTGACCGCAATCGCCGAAAAATTCGATGCCTTCGCCGCGTCGAACGCGGCGTTGACGAAGTCGGGGACCTCGACGCTGGAATTGGCGCTGGCTGGGGTGCCGATGGTCGTGACTTATCGGGTCAATCCGATCACGGCCTGGATCGTGCGCCGAACGGTCAAGGTTAAATACGCATCTTTACTCAATCTGCTGGCCGGGCGGGACGTTATTCCGGAATTGATCCAGGAGGACTGCACGCCGGAGAAGTTGGCCGCGGTGTTGCGGGTGCTGTTGACGGATGCTTCGGCCGGGCCCGCGCAGGTGGCGGGTTACCGGCCGATGCTGGACGCCTTGCGGCCGGCGCATGGGCTGCCGTCGGAAGCGGCGGCAGCCGCGGTGTTGGGGCTTCTGCCGGGCGGTTAGACCTGTCCGACGATGAACAGGCGTTTGAATGGCAGCAACGTCGTGCCGTCGGCGCGGCGGGGGTAGTGCGGGCGCAGAGCCTCGGAATAGGCGTCGCGGAACGACTGTTTCAAGTCGGGCGGGAGCGCGTCGAGGAAGGGGCGGAGGCTGCTGCCTTCGGCCCATTGAGTGACGGCGTTTTCGCCGGTCAAAACGTGCAGAAAGGTCGTCTCCCACATGTCCAGATGCTTCACCAATGGGCGGACGACATCGTAGTAGGTCCCAGTGGGCAACAGGCCGCGAGCGAAGCCGGCGTTGGCCAGATGGGACGACCAGGGGCCGGTCTGGGCGACCTCGTTCTGTAGCGCCCGCAAGGGGGCGTCGTGCATCGACGGCATCTGTATGGCGATGACGCCGTTCGGTTTGAGCAGCGAGATCAGGCGCGGAAACAGGACGTCGTGATCGGTGACCCAATGCAGGGCGGCGTTCGAGTAGATCAGGTCAGGTGCTTCGGTGGGCGCCCAGGTGTTGAAGTCGCCGGTTTCGAAGCGGCACTCGGGCGCGGCGGCGCGGGCTTTGGCGAGCATGTCCGGGGAACCGTCGACGCCCAGGACGTCCGCGGTGGGGTAGCGGCGTTTGAGAATGGGGGTGACGTTGCCGGGGCCGCAGCCGAGGTCGACGACATGGTCCGCCGCTTCCAGCGGGATCTGGGCCAGGAGGTCCAGCGCGGGGCGCAGACGCTCATTGCCGAAGCGGAGGTATTGGGTGGGGTCCCAGGTCGAGGATGTGATGGACATGTGGCTGAGGTCCTTTGTCGGGCAGTCGCGCAGATTAGCGGTTGGTGCGGTTTTCGGAAACCGGGGTCACCAGGGCAGGCGTCCGAGCAGGCGGACGAGCTTGCGGGTTCGGTCGGAAAACAGCGTGGCCAGGAAATGGCTGCCGACAGCGCGCTTGCCGGCCTCGGACCGGGTTGGGTAGGGCGCGATCAGGCCGGCCAGCGTCGACAGTTTTGTTCGCGAGGCGATGGGCAGCGTCCAGGCGCCGATCATTTCTCCGGCGCCGGGGGCCAGGATACCGGCGCCGATCACGCGGCCTTTCGCGACGACGAGCTTGACCAGTCCCCGAGTGTCCCGTTCCGCGGCGGCGCGATCGTTCTCCGACAGTGGCCAGCGCAGGATCGACACGTTCAGGCCGGCCGCACGCGCCACGGCCTCGGTCATGCCGACCTGGGCCAGTTCGGGCGAGGTGTAGGTCACGCGGGGGAGGGCAGAGTAATCGAGCCGGGCGGGTAGCCGGAACAGTGCCCGCTTGATGACGATGCCGGCGTGGTAGCCGGCGACGTGGGTGAAGGCTCGTGGGCCGATGCCCTGGGGATCGGCGATGTCGCCGGCTGCGAAAACCCGCTTGTTGCCGATGCTGCGCAGGCCCGAGTCAGTCGCGATGCCGCGGGGGGTGGCGGGGATGCCGGCGGCGTCGAGATCCAGGGATGACAACGACGGGCGGCGTCCGGTGGCGACCAGCAGGTGGCTGCCGGCGATGCGTTGGCCGTTGGCCAGCAGCAGTTCGGGACCGGGTTCGATGCTGGCGACGGCGACGTTTTCGTGGATCGCGATGCCTCGGGCGGTCAGCGTCATCCGCAGGCCGGCGACCAGTTCGGGGTCATCGCGGCCGGCGATGGCAGCAGCTTCGACGAGTGTGACAGCGCAGCCCAGGCCGGCGAAGGCGTCGGCCATTTCCAGGCCGATCGGTCCGCCGCCCATGATGAGGAGGTGCGAGGGTTTCTCGGTCAGATCGAACAGGGTTTCATTGGTCCAGTAGGGGATTTCGGCAAGGCCGGGAATATTGGGCACGGACGGTGTCGTGCCGGTGGCGATGACGAAGCGGCGGGCGGTCAGGCGGCGGCCGTTGACGGTGACGGCGTCGGGGGCGACGAAGCGGGCCTCGCCCCGGATCACTTCAGCGCCCAGGGCGCGGAAACGGGCCTCGGAGTCGTTCGGGGCGATCTCGGCGATGACGCCCTGGACATGGGCGCGGACGGCATCCCAGTCGACGACGGGTTCGGGCAGGCGGATGCCGAAGCGGTGTGCGTGTCGGGCGGATTCGGACGCATGGGACGCGGCGAGCAGGGCCTTGCTGGGTACGCAGCCGACGTTGAGGCAATCGCCGCCCATGCGGCCGCGCTCGATCAGGGCGACGCGGACGCCAAGTTGGGCGGCGCCGGCGGCGATGGACAGGCCGGCGGCGCCGGCGCCGATCACGATCAATCCGTAATCAGGCATTGCTGGCTTTCCATTTTTTCCAGGCCACGGGGATTAGGCTCAGCAGTGCCAGCGCGACCAGCGGCCCGAGGACGGGCAGCGTGAAGACGATCGACAGATCGGGGGTTCTACCGGCGGCGAGGACGTCGCCAACCCCGGAGCCGAGGGAGGCGAAGACGAAGGTTCCGGGGATGACGCCGATCAGCGTTGCGAAGACGTAGCTGCGCAGGCGCATGCCGGAGACCGAGGCGGCGAGATTGACGACCCAGAATGGAAACACCGGCAGCAGGCGGATTGCCAGCAGGTAGGAAAATCCGTCGCGGTGCAATGCGCCGCGGAGATTGGCGACGGTCTCGCCGCCGCGGCGCGACAGCGGCTCCCCCAGGGCGGAACGGGCGACGAGGAAGAGGATGGTGGCACCGGCGGTGGCGCCGACGGCGGCCAAAGCGGTGCCGACGATCGCGCCGAACAGCAGGCCGCCGGCGATGGTCAACAGCACGGCCTGAGGCAGCGACAGGGCGGTGGAGAGGGTATAGATCCCCACGTAACCGATCCTTGACAGCAACGGGTGTGCGACGACCCAAGCGGTCAGGAGCGCCTGGTTACGCCCCAGTCCCGACCAGGTCAGCTGATCGGGCAGTCCGCTCCGCCAAATCGCGGCGAAGGTGGCCGCCAACAGAACGACGGGCAGCAGCCGGCGCAACAAAATCATTGGTTGACCCCTAGTATCGATTGAGCGTGAATGTCGCGCGAACACAACGTCCGGAGGCTGCCATGACCGTTACCGACACCACTATTGTCCGCGCCGCCATCTACCCGGCGATCGGCATCGCGCGGGTGGGTAACGGTCCGGATGGCTTCTTCATCGGGCCCGAGGTGACCGAACCGATCGCGCATCCGCCGGGCTTCTACCGCGATGCTTCGGGGGCGCTGAAGCGGCAGGCGGCGCGGTTCCGGATCTATGGGCTGAACGCGGCGGGGGTGCCGGTGGCGGAGCTCACCGCGGAAAACGCGACGATCGGCTGGACGGTGCATCTGGCGAACAAGAAGGCGGCCTGGTACGAATTCCAGCTCGCGCAGGATATTCCCGAAGCCGCGTCCGCGCCGGCGCAATGGCTGCGCAACGGAGAGATCGCGGACCGGTCCACGCTGATCATCGATCCGGGCGCGCGCTGCATCGCCCCCGGGGGGGCACCCCAGCGGTTCGATACCGGCAAATTCATGGGCACGACGGTTTATATCGGCGAACTCCAATGCGGGGCGGACGGGCGGCTGATCGTTCTCGGCGGGCACGGCAAGTCGGCGTCTTATAACGGCGCCAAGGCGATCACGTTCGCGAATAATGAGGGATGGCATGATGACACCGGCGATGGGCCGGTGCTCGCGTCGGTCATCTATCAGGGCAAGGCATTGCCGGTGGACCCCGCCTGGGTGGTGGTGGCGCCGCCCAATTATGGGCCGATGCAGAAATCGGTGCGGACCATGTGGGATCTGATGCGGGATGTCGCGATCAACGCGGGCCTGCTGGCCGCGCCGGCGCAGCCGTCGTTCAACAACGACATCCGGCCGATCCTGCAGCGGCTGACCGATCTGCAATGGGTCAATGCCGGTTTCGCCGGAGGCTTCGGGTGGGGCAGCGGGAACGATTTTTCCGATCCGGCCTATCTGAGCCAACTCAACGACACCGGCGACGCGGGCAAGCTGCTGCGCAATGTGATCGCCAGCTGTTTCCGCCAGTTCGACCGCGATGCGTGGTCTCCGGTGCCGTGGCCCTGGGTCTACGGGGACGCGATGAATGTGCCGACGCCACCCACGCCGCGTGCGTTTACCGAGTTGACCGGGACTCAACTGGCGATGCTCGGGCAATGGGCGGCGGGTCAGTTTGTCGGGGATTACGACCCGAAGGCGGTGCCGCCCCGGGCGATCGAGGATGTGCCGGTGGCGGAGCAACCGGACATGCTGATCCGAGCGGCGATGGAGTTCTGTCTGGCGGATGCGTTCCATCCGGGGTGCGAGATGACCTGGCCGATGCGGCAGGCATCCATGTACGCGGCGGCGTTCCGGTTGAATCAGGCGCCTTTGGGGTGGGAGGAGCCGGGTTATGGGCCGCTGTTCACGCCGGCGATGCTGAACAGCCCGATTTTCGGCGGTCAGGTGCCTGGCGGGATCACCCGCTGGATGGCGGTGCCGTGGCAAACGGATACGGCGAGTTGCCTCAGCGGCTACAACCCAGGCTCCTTCGGGCCATACCTGCCGACGTTCTGGCCGGCTCGGGTGCCAAATCAGGCGCTGACGCCGCCGGATTATGCGATCGTGATGGACGGTGCGGCGAAGATCGAGGATCGGATGGCGGCGTTCGCCCGGCGCGCGCAGTGGAACAAGCAGTTGACGGTGCAGGGCGGCTACGTGGCGCAGATCAACAGCATGGTCGCGGATATCGCGCAGATGGGGGTGGTCGAGCAGCTGCCGGGACCGTCCGACACGGATGCGTTTCCGGCGTTTATCCAGGTTGAGGACCGATGGGCGCATCCGACGCTCAAGGCCTCGGCGAGCCATGGGGCGGATGTGTCGAGCGGGATAGCGAAAGTGCATCGGTTTGCGCGGGGGCTTCCGCGGGGGTGATCGAAGCGGATGTTCTGGTGGTCGGGGCGGGGCCGGCGGGGGCGACGGCGGCCCTGAACCTGGCGCCGTTGCGCCGGGTGGTGGTGGTGCACCGGCCGGCGGCGTCGGCCCGGATCGGCGAGTCGCTGGCGCCGGCGGCACGGCGATTGTTGGCCGCGATGGGGCTGTGGGACGATTTCAGTGCTCAGGGGCACGCGCCTTGCCATGCCAATCGTGCGGTCTGGGGTGGGCCGGTGGCGTTCGAGACGGATTTTCTGCGGGATCCCGATGGGCATGGTTGGCACCTGGACCGGGCGGGGTTCGAGGTTTGGCTGGTCTCGGCGGCGGTCGATCGGGGGGCGGCGTTTCACGCGGTGGCGGGGATCGATTCGGTGCGGCGGGAAAGTGGACGATGGATTGTCCAGGCGGGGTCGCTGGTGGTCTCGGCAGGTTTCGTCATCGAGGCGGGCGGACGGGCGGCACCATTCGCTCGGCGGTTGGGGATCGGGCATCGGGCGGATGATCGGCTGGTGTGTGCGTGGATTCGGGGGGCGATGGCGCGACCGGATGCGGGGCTGACGTTTATCGAGTCGGAGGTTGGGGGGTGGTGGTACACCGCGCCGCTGCCGGGGGCGCGGCGGGTGCTGGCGTATCACACGGACAGCGATCTGCTGGATGCGCCGATGGGGCACGTGCCGACGGGGGTGGCCTCGGTGCTGGATGGGTGCGGGTTTTCGGCCGGGGGCGAGATGGCGGTTGTTCCGGCGAACAGCCGTCGGTTGGCGATGGGGGTGGCGATGGTTGGCTGGCGGCGGGGGATGCGGCGATGAGCTTCGATCCATTGTCGGCGCAGGGAATTTTCAACGCGCTTTACAGCGGGTTGGCGGCAGCGGAGGCGGCGGATCGGTGGCTTTCGGGCGGGGTGGAAGGTGTCGCCGAGACGGTTGGGGTTTTGGGCGGGGTGTATGCCGCTTATCGGCGGAATCTGATGCATTGGTATGGTGCGGAGCGGCGTTTTGGCGGGGGGGTGTTCTGGCGGCGGCGGCATGAGTCGCAAGCCGATTGACGGGCGGGCGAGGCGCACCTATAAGCCGGCCCCTGCAATGGGCTGCCGCCTCAAACGGCGGCCTGCTCCCGCTTTTCGCGGGTGTTGGATAGAATTCGGAGAGTTCACGTGAAGCGCACCTACCAACCGTCTAAGCTTGTCCGCAAGCATCGGCACGGGTTCCGCACCCGTATGGCCACTGTCGGCGGCCGGAAGGTGCTGGCCAACCGCCGGGCCAAGGGCCGTAAGCGCCTTTCGGCCTGAATCTCACCCGCGGCAACCGGGGAGTCCCATGACGGACAGTCCCATCCAGGCCGCTTCCTCCCCTGCTTCCACCCAACCCGGGCGGCTCAAGCAGCGCCGAGAGTTTTTGCGCGTCGCCGCCAAGGGGCGCAAGGCACCGACGCATGGGGTGGTCGTGCAGGCGCTGGCGCGTGAGGATGCTGAACCGGCGCGGCTGGGCTTCACGGTGACCAAGAAGGTCGGCAATGCGGTGATCCGCAACCGGACTCGGCGGCGGTTGAAGGAGGCGGCGCGGTTGCTGCTGCGGGATCAGCCGGTTGTTGGGTACGATCTGGTGCTGATTGGGCGCGACCACACGCGTGGCCGGCCGTTTCCTGATTTACAGGACGATATCAACCGCGCGTTGAAGAAGGCAGGGGTGCGATGACGCCTGTTGCCGCCGTGGCGGTTGGGGCGATCCGCACGTATCAATGGACGATCCGGCCCATGATCGGCGCGAATTGCCGGTTTTGGCCGAGCTGTTCGGACTATGGCATCGAGGCTTTTCGGAAATTCGGTGCTCTGCGCGGCGGGGCGCTGACCGCGAAACGTATCCTGCGCTGCAATCCCTGGCATGAGGGCGGAATCGATCCCGTCCCGGAACCCGACCGCCCAAAGGCATCCTAATGGACCAAAAGCGACTCTTCCTGGCGATCGCGATGTCGCTCGCCATCTTGCTGGGTTACCAGTATTTCGTGGCCCCGCTCATGCCGAAGCCGCCCATGGCGCCGGTGCAGACGGCGGCGCAGGTGGCGGCCGCGGCGAATGCCGAGCCGCCGCCGGTGTCGGGACCGCCGGTGCCGAAGACTGTGCCGCGGGTGAAGATCGATGCACCGCGGGTGCGCGGGTCGATCAGCCTGCTGGGTGCCCGGCTGGATGACATCGTGCTGACCGACTACCGGGAGACGCTGGCGGCGGACTCGCCGTTCGTGCGGCTGCTGGAGCCGCGGTCGGAGGAACATCCGTATTACGTGCAGTATGGCTGGACCGCGGCGGCTGGGGAGACGGTCAAGGTTCCGGACAACGAGACGGTTTGGACGGCCTCGGCGGAGACATTGACGGCGAAAACGCCGGTCACGCTGTCGTGGGACAATGGCGCGGGGCTGACGTTCAAAGTCGAGCTTGCGATCGACAACGACTATTTGTTCACGGTGAAGCAATCGGTGGTGAACAATGGTGGGCAGCCGGTGAAGCTGCTGCCGTGGTCGCGCATCCGCCGCGACTACAAGCCGGAAGTCGCCGGCTACTACGTGCTGTTCGAGGGGTTGTACGGCGTGGCCGATGGCACCTTGAAGGAGATGAAGTACGACGACACCAAGTCCGAGGGCGACAAGAAGGGCGGTTTGGCATTCGACTTTACCGGCACCGGCGGTTGGGCGGGGATCACCGACAAGTACTGGCTGGCGGCGCTGATCCCGGATCAGGCCGTGCCGCAGACGGTGAATTTCCGCCATATCGACGATCATGGGGACCGGTATCAGGTCGACTATCTGACGCAGGAGCCGGAGACGGTGGCGCCGGGTGCGACGGCGACGCTGGGTTCGCATGTTTTCGCCGGCGCCAAGCTCGTGCATCTGCTGGACCGCTATCAGGACCAACTGGGGCTCCCGCATTTCGACAAGGCGGTGGATTTCGGCTGGTTCTACTTCCTGACCAAGCCGATCTTCTACGCCATCGATTACCTCTATGGGCTGATCGGCAATTTCGGTCTGGCGATCATGGTGTTCACCGTGTTCGCGAAGGCGGTGTTCTTCCCGCTGGCAAACTACTCTTACCGGTCGATGTCGAAGATGAAGCTGCTGGCGCCGAAGGTTGCCGCGCTGAAGGAGCGTTTCAAGGACGATCCGCAGAAGATGCAGTCGGAGATGATGGGGCTGTACAAGGCGGAGAAGGTGAACCCGGCGTCGGGCTGTTTGCCGATGTTCGTGCAAATTCCGGTGTTCTTTTCCCTGTATAAGGTGATTTTTGTGACCATCGAGATGCGGCAGGCGCCGTTCTTCGGCTGGATTCACGATCTGAGCGTGGTGGACCCGACCAACATCTTCAACCTGTTCGGGCTGATTCCGTTCGATCCTTCCCAGTTTTCGACGTATCTGCATCTTGGCGTGTGGCCGGTGATCATGGGTATCACGATGTACTGCCAGCAGTTGCTGAACCCGCCGCCGCCGGATCCGGTGCAGGCTCGACTGTTCAAATTCATGCCCATCCTGTTCACTTTCATGATGGGCAACTTCCCCGCCGGCCTGGTGATCTACTGGAGCTGGAACAACACGCTTTCGATCGGACAACAATGGCTGATCATGCGCCGCACGAAGCTGGACAAGCCGGCATTGGCGAGAGCTTAACGCCCGAGGAGCAGGCGGCGGCCCTTGAAGCGGGCCGTCTCTTGTTCGCTGGGCCGTGCGATTTCTATTACGCGTCGCAGCGGCTCGACCAGCTGCCGCCGATGGACCGGCCGGAGATTGCCTTCGCCGGGCGGTCCAACGTGGGCAAATCGTCGTTGCTCAACGCGCTGACGAACCGCAACCATCTGGCGCGGACGTCGTCGGAGCCGGGGCGGACGCGGCAGTTGAATTTCTTCAACCTTGGCGGGCGGCTGAGTCTGGTGGATATGCCGGGCTATGGCTACGCGAAGGCGTCGAAGGAGATCAAGGGCGATTGGCAGGATCTGATGTTCGACTATCTGCGGGGGCGTCCGACGCTGCGGCGGGTGGTGCTGCTGCTGGATGCCCGCATTGAGGTGAAGGCGCTGGACATCAAGGTCATGGGGCTGCTGGACCGCGCGGCGGTGACGTATTTCGTTGTGCTGACGAAGGCGGATGGGGTGAAGGCGGGGGCGTTGGTCAAGAAGCAGGCCGAGGTCCAGGCGTTGATCGCCAAGCACCCGGCGGCGTTTCCGGCGCTGCTGACGACCAGCAGCGAGACGGGGTTCGGGATTCCGGAGCTGCGGGCTTTGCTGGCGGGGCAGGCGGATTAGCTTCGTTTTCAGGGAGACGGTCGGGTCGAAGCCCGGCCACGGCGATCGCGGGGCCGCGGTATCGCGGTCCCGTTCGGATCGGCCTCAGGCGGTCACGGTGTCCGGCGGGGGGCCGGTGGTGTCGATGCACTCGCCCTCGATAGCCTCGGCGTTCGGTCCCCAGTCGCGGTAGAAATTCCAGCCGGGTGCGATGCCGGACAGAACCTCCTGCCGGGCGGCGTTGAGGCGGTTGTAGGTGCGTTTCATCGACGGGACCATTTGCGCGCCGTGGATGACGATGAGGAAGTTCACCTCCTGCCACAGAGGATGTGCGACGCCGACGCCGAGATCGGCACAGATATCGGCGAGCAAGGCGCCGATCGTGCGATGGCGGAGCATGGCGGCGATTTCTGCATCCGTCGGCATGTGGGCGAGCAGGGCGGCGTTGTCCTCGGCTTCGGTCGGCTTGGGTTTGCGGGGCGGACGGGTGCGGGGTTTGCCGGCGGGGCGCGGGGGCTGGAAGCGCGGATTGTCGATACGCTTCGCGGTGGCGGTGACGCGAGCCTGTAGCGCGAGGGCGAGTTTGATGCCGCGCATGAGGCGGTTGACGATCACCGCGAGGTTGAAGGTGCCGAAGGCAAAGCCGGTGTCCTGGACTTCGTGGGGGGTGAGGTTGCCGCCGATGGTTGCGAGGCAGTCTCGGCCGGCATCGATGAGGAGGGCGATGACGCGGAGGAGGACCTGGGAAGGGGACGGCTTCCCTTTGAACCCTGCGGGGGCGTTTTCGGCCGGGTTGGTTGGGGTGTCGTCCATGGAACGTATCATGAACATTTAAGCGGGTGGTGTCAAGAGTTTTCTATCTTGGGTTGCATTTGCTTTTGCTGGGGTGGGGTTGAGGGGGCGAACATATCGTTTTGGCGAACCCGGCTGACCGGTGATCGAAGGAATGGACCGGGGTATGCCCGGTCCGAAGCTGCCCTTCAGCCGCCGCGCTTTTTCTCGGCCAGCTTGTCGATCTCGGCCCGGATGGCGGCGTGGGATTGGGCCATGAAGGCCTCGTGGTGGACGCGGGCGAATTCGTAGCTGTCGTTGCGCCATTCGCGCGTGCCCTGGAAATGCGGGTGCACGTAGCGGGCCATCAGTTCGTAGTGGCGCTTGGTCTGCGGCCAGTCGGCCCAGTTTTGGGCGAGTTCCATGATCACGCCGAAGCCGCCGGTGCCTTTTTGCAGGCGTTCGATGAAGGCGATTGCGTCATCGGGGGTGCCGATGCATGCCATGCCGCTTTGCAGCATGTAGCCGAGGCGGTCGGTGACATCGGCCGGCACGATCGGGAAGGTGGCGACGTCGCGGTAGTAATCGCAGTAAGCATCCAACCCGTGCTTGACGTTCTGCTGAGCCTGCTCACGGGTTTCGGCGATGTGCATCATCGTGACCAGACGCCAGTTCCTGCGATCGGCGACGTGACCATGCAACTGGCACTGTTCGGCGTACAGATCCCAGTTCCCGGCGTGATGGGTCATCGATTCGTGGGTGGTGCCGCCGATCGACAGCATGCCGATGCCGTGCCGCCCGGCAGCCAGGGCGCCGGCAGGGGAGCGGGCGGCGGCGACGGCCATTTCCATTCGCGGGCGTGTGTAGGGGGGCAGTTGCAGGCGGGCGTCGTGCAGGTCGAACCAATCGGTTTTGCGGGTGATTGAATCGCCGCGCATCAGTTCGACGATGACGTCCAGTGCCTCGTTCATCATGCGGCGCTGGTTCGCGGGGACGATCCCTTGTTTCTTCGCATCGTGCACCAGGGAGCCGGGGCCGACGCCGAACATCGCTCGGCCGCGGGTCTGGTAGTCGAGTTGCACCATCCGGTCGGCGAGGATGAACGGGTTATGGTATGGCAACGATACCACGCCGGTGCCGAGGCGAATGTTACGGGTACGTTCGGCGGCCTGGGCGATGAAGAGTTCGGGGGAGGCGATGATCTCGAAGCCGCCGGAATGGTGCTCGCCGACCCAGGCTTCGTGGTAATTCAGGCGGTCCAGGTGTTCGAGCAGTTCCATGTCCCGCTGCAGGGCCATGATGGGGCTTTCGTCGAGGCTGTGGAACGGGGCCAGAAAGATGCCGCTGCGCAGGTAGGTCATGGGGTGGGGTCCTTGTCGCTATCTTTGTCGATCCTACGCCTTTTTCACATTCCAGAACACGATGGTCGGACCTTTGAGGATTCCGGTGATGTTGTCGCGCCAGGCGGAGGATTGCACGTAGCGGCCGAGCGGGAGGAAGGGCAGAAATTCGCAGGCGTGCTGTTCGTAGGCCTTTTCCAGGCTGGTCTGTTTGGCGGGATCGGTTTCCAGAACCCATTCGTCGTGGATACGTTCGCCTTCCGGATCGGTCGGCCAGCCGAAGAAGGCGTCCTTGCCGTTGCCGCGGACGAAGCTGGCTATCAGGGGGGAGGTATATTCCGGCACCGGCGTGACGGTGGGGAACATCGACCAGCCGCCCTGGTTCAACGGGCCCCGGTTGACGCGGCGGGCCTGGACGGTCGCCCAGTCCATGGCCTGATCGTCGATGTTCATGCCGGCATCCTTCAACTGCTGCGCGACGATCAGGCTGGCGGGGTTGAAGAAGGTGTGTTCGGTGGCGTGCAGCAGCACCATGGGTTCGTTCTTGTAGCCGGCCTTGTCCAACAGCGCCTGGACTTCGGCTTTGCTGTGCTTGCGGTTGATCAGCTCGATTCCGGCGTTGTCGACCTCGGGTTTGCCGGTGGCGAGGAAGCCGACGGGGGCGGTCCAGTTGTCGGGATCGCCGCCCATGATGGCGGTCATGGCTTCGCGCTGGTCGATCGCGGCCATCATGGCCTTGCGGATGCCCAGGTTCGACGTGGGAGCCGCGAGGTGGTTGACGCGAAGCGCCATGACCTGGCCATAGGTGTCGAGGTGTCCGGTCTTGATGCCCGGTGCCTTGCGCAGCATGGGCATGAGGTCGGGGAGGGGGATTTCGATCCAGTCGATTTCCCCGGTCATCAGGGCGTTCGCGGCGGTGCCGCCGTCGGGGATCATGTTCCAGACGACGCGATCGACGTAGACCGGGCGTCCGCCCGCGGTCCAATCCGGGGTTTCGTTGCGGGAGACGTATTTCTCGTTCTTGGCGAAGACCGCGCGGCTGCCCAGGACATGTTCATCGGCGACCCAGCGGAAGGGGCCGGATCCGATCGCCTCGGTGATCTGTTTGAAGGGGTCGGTCTGGGCGATCCGTTCCGGCATCATCACGGCGGGGGCGACGAATTTCGACAGCTGCTCGGGCAGATGGGCGAAGGGGAATTTCAGCCGCAACTCGATCGTTCGGTCATCCTTGGCGCTGAGTTCGTCGGTCCAGGATTCGAGTGCGGCGGCGGAGGCGTCGCGTTTCATCCAGCGGCGCAACGAGGCGACGCAGTCGCGGGCCAGGACCGGGGTGCCGTCATGGAACATCTGATGTTCGCGCAGGCGTAGGGTCCAGCGCTTGCCCCCTTCCTCCATGATGCCGCCTTCGAGCATCTGCGGCTTGGGGTTCTGCGCGGCGTCGCGGCCATAGAGGGTTTCCCAGACCATGAAGCCCATGTTGCGCACGACCTGGGCGCTGCTCCAGACCGGATCGATGGTGTTGAGGACGGCCTGGGGCATGATGCGCAGGGTTTTCGTTTCGGCGGCGATGGCGGGGTGGGCGAGCGGGGCGGCGGCGGCCGAGAGCAGCAGGTTGCGGCGATTGATCATGGCGTTTTCTCCCGTTTACGGATTTTATGGGACGTCCAGGCGGTAGGTGTCACCGTCGCGCACGATCCGGCCGGCGGTGGCGCCGGCGAAATGGGTGCCGATCACCAGCGTGGGGGTGCCGGCGAGACGTTCGAACATCTCCAGCCGGGTTTGGATGCCGCGGTCGCGGTCGCTGTCGGCGTTGGTGGACCATTCGGGGTGGGCGATCTGGCAGGGGTGATGCATGAAATCGCCGGTGATCAGGGCTTCCTCGCCGCGGGAGACGATGCGCACGCTGACATGGCCGGGGGTGTGGCCGACGGTGGGGACCAGGCTGATTTCGGGGCACAAACGATGGTCGGTTTCGACGAGTTCGGCGAGGCCGGCTTCGACGATGGGGGTGACGGAATCGGCGAGGATGAAGCCCATGTCCGGGCGGCCGTCGACGGTGCGCCAGTGGTCGTATTCGGTCCGGCCCATGAGGTATCGGGCGTTGGGGAATGTAGGGATCCAGGTATCGCCGGATTTCATGGTGTTCCAACCGACGTGATCGACGTGCAGATGGGTGCAGAGCACGGTATCGACGGATTCGCGTGGGAAGCCGGCTTCCGCGATGTCGGCGAGGAAGCGGGTCTGCATGTTGTTCCAGTGGGGGATGTGGCGGTTTTCCTTGTCATTCCCGAGGCAGGTATCGACGACGATGCGCCGGTCCGGGGTTTCGACGAGGAAGGTATGGATGCTCATGCGCAGGCGGCCGTTGTCGTCGGCGAAGTGCGGGCGCAGCCAGGCAATCGGCTTGATGGCGTCGGGCGTGGCCTGAGGCAGCAGGAAGCGGCTGCCGCCGGTGGCTTCGAGTTCGACGACCTTGGTGACGGTTACGTCGCCGATGCGCCATTTCGACATGGATTTCGTCCCCTGTTTCCTCGGCGCATAACCTAGCGTGACGTTGGGTTGTCGCATACCCGAGGCGCCCCCTCCCCTCGGCCATGGAGGGGTGATAGTGTCGGGGCGAATCATGCGGGGCGGAAACGGATGCGTCTGATCTATCTGATTGTAGCGTTTTTGGCGGCTGCGTTTCCGGTGCGGGCGGCGGAGCTGACCACCATCACTTTGGTTCAGAGTAGCCTCAGTTTCAATTTCGTGCCGCTGTATATCGCGCAGTCCAAGGGTTACTTCGCGCAGGAGGGTCTGAAGGTCGACGTTGTGCTTGCCGGTGGCGGGCCGAAGGCAATGACGGCGCTGTTGGGTGGGGGCGGGCAGTTTTCGGCCTCGGTTCTGCTGGACGGCATGATGGCGCATCGCAAGGGGCTCGACGATGTCCGGGCATTCGCCACGCTGTCGTATTTCTACAATCCGATGGTGGTGCGGGCGGATGTGGCGAAGGCGCGCGGGCTCGACCTCAGCAAGCCGTTGGCGGAGCGGGTGCCGCTGATGAAGGGGTTGCGGTTGGGGATCACGACGCCGGGTGCGAGTTCGGACCTGACGTTGCGTTTTCTCGCGCTGAGCAACGGGCTGTCGCCGGACCGCGATTTTCAGATCGTGCCGCTGGGCGGGATGTCGTCGCAGATCGCGGCGATGCAGGCGGGGCAGGTGGATGGCTGTGCGTGTTTGCCGGGCGTGGATATCATCACCAAGCATGAAGGGCTGACTGTCGATCTGGTCAAACCGGGGGAGATGACGGAACTCGACGGCGTGACGTTCGGGACGCTTTACACCACCGGAACCTATATCAAAGCACATCCCGAGGTCGCTCGGGCGATGGCGCGTGCACTGGTACGGGCGATGATTTTGATCGCCGACGATCCGAACGCGGCGAAGGCGGCGTCGCGGCCGTTTTTCAAGGAAGCGGACGATGCGACGTTCGACGCGTCCTGGGCGGTCTATTCCGTTTATTTGCCGAAGATTCCGCTGATCAGCCGGGAGGATTTCGAACGGGAGCTGGCGTTCGAGAAGTCGGTCCTGCCGCCGTCCGCCTACAAGCCGGTCGATTATGACACGGCGACCGACATGTCGTTCGCGATCGCCGCGATGCGCGATTTCAAGCGGTGACCCCGCTGATCGAATATCGCGGTATCGCCCGGCGGTTCACGACGCGGCGCGGGACGGTGACGGCCTGTGAGCATGTCGATCTGACGGTGCATGAGGGGGAGTTCCTGGCGATCGTGGGGCCGAGCGGCTGCGGGAAATCGACGTTGTTGAACATGGCGGCGGGATTGCTGCAGCCGAGCGCGGGGGCGGTGTTCTATCGGGGGGAGAAGGTGGCGGAGCCGAATACGCGGGTCGGGTACATGACTCAGCGGGACACGCTGCTGCCCTGGCGGTCGGTGGAGGACAATGTCGCGATCGCGTTGGAGTTGCGGGGGGAAAGCCGAGCGGAAAGGTTACGAAAAGCGCATGATTGGCTGCATCGGGTGGGATTGAAGGGGTTCGAGAGCGCGTATCCCGGTCAGCTTTCGGGCGGGATGCGGCGTCGGGTGAGCATGGCTCGGACCCTGGCTTACGAGCCTGAGACGATCTTGATGGATGAGCCGTTCGGGGCGCTGGACGCGCAGTTGCGGCTGGTGATGCATGACGAGTTGCTGAAACTCTGGGCGGCGACGAAGACGACGATGGTGTTTGTCACGCACGATCTGATGGAGGCTGTGACGCTGGCGGATCGGGTGGCGGTGTTTTCGCCTCGGCCGGGGCGGATACGGGCGATCGAGACGGTGGATTTGCCGCGGCCGAGGGATGTGTTCCGTATCCGGTTCGATCCGCGTTTCGGGGAACTGCACGACCGCTTGTGGGGCTATCTGGAAGAGAACGTGCGTGAAGGTGTGAGGGTGGGATAGGCCGATGGACACTCTGACCGCCGAGATGGATCAGCCGCGCGTCGGACACGATGCGATCGCGAGCGCGCGCGACGAATGGCTAAAGGTGATGGCTTGGCGCATCGGCATCACCGTTGTGGGTCTCGGGGTTTGGGAGGGGATCAGTGGGCGGTGGGTGAAGCCGTTCTGGATTTCCTCGCCTTCGGCGATCTGGGCGCAGCTGTTCGGGTGGTACGAGAGCGGCGATCTGTGGATGCACATCGAGATCACGATGACCGAGACTGTGTTGGGCTTCGTGTTCGGGGCGGTGAGCGGGGTGGCGTTCGGGCTGGCTTTGGGGCTGAACAAGCGGCTGGCGGCGGTGCTGGATCCGTTTGTGATCGCGTTTTACTCGTTGCCGAAGATCGCGTTGGCGCCGCTGTTCATCCTGTGGTTCGGGGTGGGGCTGCTGTCGAAAGTGGTGATGGCGACCTTCGTGGTGTTTTTCCTGGTTTTCTACAACACCTATGCCGGCACGTTGGCGGTTGAGCAGGAACTGGTGGACGTGTTGCGGCTGATGGGTGCGACGCGGTGGCAGATCGTGCGGAAGGTTATTTTGCCATCCGTGCTGTTGTGGATTTTCACGGGGATGAAGATTTCGGTGCCGTACGCGCTGATTGGTGCTGTCGTTGGGGAGATGATGGCGTCCAACAAGGGGCTTGGGTATCTGATTCAGGCCTCGGCGGGGCAATACGATACGGCTGGGGTGTTCGCGGCTTTGTTCGTGCTGATGATCATCGCGACGGGGCTGCATGAACTGCTGAAGCAGAGCGAGAAGCTGATGTTGCGGTGGAAAGAGGAAAGCACCTGAGTGCCAAGCGTTGTGTAATTATATGCCGGTCCGGAGGCCGTCGCGAGGGCGATTTCAACGCAAAGACGCAAAGAATCAACGGCAAAAGTTACTATTGCGTTGACCGGATAACCATCAGCCCGACAGGCAGGGAACCCATCGACCTGTTCAGTGCGTCCGACATATCGCCGCCGTTTGACGTGCCAAGCGGCTGGGGGCACGATGCACGCCTGGAGGGAAAAGGCATGTTGAACATCCGTCTTGTCGGCGACCAGATCGGCGTCGAGGTGACCGGCGTCGACGTGAAGACCATGAGCGACGAGGATTTCGGCAAGATCTATCAGGCCTGGATCGATCACAACGTCATGGTGGTCAAAGGGCAGGAGCTGACGATCCCCGACTTCCTGACCTATAGTCGCCGGTTCGGGATCGTGAACCCGCATCCGTCCAAATCGACGCGCCACCCCGATTATCCGGATATCACCATGCTGGGCATCAACAAATTCGATGCGGACGGCAAGTTGAACGCGGCGATCTATCGTCGCGGGGCCGAAGGCTGGCACACCGACGGGGCCTATGACGAAGTGCCGTTCAAGGCGACTCAGCTTTATGCTCTGGCGATTCCGGACACGGGCGGCGACACGCTGTTCGCCAGCGGTTATGCGGCGTATGAGGCGCTGTCGCCGGCGATGAAGCAGCGGCTGGAAGGCGTGATCGGTGGGTTCACCTATGGCGGCACCAAGAGCAACCAACTGCTGCTGAACCCCGAAGACCGCGACTGGAAGCCTGTGTTCCACCCGATCGTGCGGCTGCACCGCGAAAGCGGACGGAAGTCGCTCTATTTCGATCCCGGCAAGATTGTGTTCATCAAGGACATGGAAAAGGCCGAGAGCGACGATCTGATCGCGCAGCTCACCGCGGCGATGATCCAGCCGCATGGGCAGTACCGGCACAAATGGAGCGTCGGGGATATCGTCATCTGGGACAATCGATGCTCTTACCACAAGGCCGCCGGGGACTATCCGCCGGAGCAGGACCGGATTCATTGGCGCGTGTCGATCAAGGACTGGGACGAGGCCGGGAAGCTGGCGGCGGACTGACCGCACGCCACAGCGAAATCCGGTCGCTGACCGGGCTGCGCGGGGTCGCCGCGTGCTGGGTGATGGTGGCGCATTATCTGTCGACGACGCGCGGGCCGGACTGGCTGAAGGCGTTTATCGATCACGGATATATCCCGGTCGATATCTTCCTCATTCTCAGCGGGTTCGTGTTGGGGATGACCTATGGCCGGTATTTCGTCGATCGGGTGACGGTTCCAAGCGTTGCCCGGTTTCTGGGCTACCGGCTGGCGCGGATTTATCCGCTGCTGGCGGTGACGTCGCTGGTGTGCGTGGCCGAGGGGCTGGCCGGGCTGGAGGTCTGGGGCAATCCGGGGACCTCGGCCGGGACGGTGGCGGCCAATCTGCTGCTGGTGCAGGCGTGGTGGGGCGCGGGGCACTCGCTGAACGCGCCGGCGTGGTCGATCAGCACGGAGTGGGCGGCGAACCTGCTGTTTCCTCTACTGGTGGCGGTGCTGTTGCGGATGCGATGGCGGGTTGCCGGGACGGTGGCAGGGGCGGCGTTTGTCGTGCTTGGCGTTTGGGCGCTGCTGTATGGGCAGTTGGATGACGCGGATCCCTGGCGCGGGGCGATCAACTGGATTTCGGGGCCTTCGGCGGTGTTGCGCTGCGTCGTGGCGTTCATGCTTGGGATGATCTGCTGGCGGTTGCATGCGGCGGATCGGACGCGGTGGTTTGGCGCGACGCCGGTCCTGGCCAGCACGGTCGCGGCCATGCTGGCTGTTACGATCTATTCATGGCTCGATCTGGTCCTGGTGCCGCTGGCCTGCGCGCTGGTGGTGGGGCTGGCGGCGGAACGATCGCCGATCGCGGCGGCGTTGGGGTCGGCGGTGCCGCGGTGGTTGGGCGTTGTTTCGTTCTCGCTGTATCTTTGGCAGATTCCGTTGCTGCCGCTGCGGGGGCCGGCGATCGCATTGGCGGACCGTTTGGGTGCCGGCGATCCCTGGCTGGTGGGGAACCTGGCGGCGATGGCGTTGGTGCTGGCGGTTTCGGAGGCATCGTTTCGCTGGCTGGAGCGACCCTTGCAGAGCGTTGCGCGGGCGGCTTTCGACCGGCGGTTTCGTCGTGTGGGGGGATGATACCAGCGGTTCCGTATTTTGGCTTGTGGGGCCGAACGGGCTCTATGCCTCCAGCTCCTCGCGTCGCATTTCCAGTTCCAGCCACTGTTCCTCGGCCGCGGTCAGTGCGGCCTGCGTTTCCGTCAATGCCTGCGACAGCGCGGCGAATTTCACCGGGTTTTTTCCGTACAGATTGGGATCGCCAAGCTGGCGGTTGATCTTGGCGACCTCGGCCTCCAACCCGGCAATCCGTCCGGGCAAGGTCTCCAGCGCGTGCTTGTCCTTGAAGGTCATGCGCTTCGACGCTGCCCGGGGTGTCACCGATGTTGCCGTCTTGGGCTTGGCCGAACCAGCGGCCGTGCCGGTGCGAACCGGCCCGCGCTGGGCCAGCATATCGGTGTATCCGCCGGCGTACTGCGTCCAAACGCCATTGCCGTCCGACGCGATCACCGACGTCACAACCCGATCCAGAAAATCGCGATCGTGGCTGACCAGCAGGACGGTCCCGGCATAATCGGCCAGCCGTTCCTGCAGCAGTTCCAGCGTTTCCAGGTCGAGGTCGTTGGTTGGTTCGTCGAGCACCAACAGGTTGGACGGTTTGGCGAAGGCCCGAGCCAATGTGAGACGCCCGCGCTCCCCGCCCGACAGGACGCCGACCGGCGTGTTGGCCTGTTCGGCCCCGAACAGAAAATCCTTCATGTAGCTCACGACATGCCGGCTCTGCCCACCGACGTCGACGGTATCGCCGGCGCCGCCGGTGAGGGCCTGGGCCAGGGTCTGGCCGGGGTCGAGCGTCTCGCGCCGCTGATCCAAGGTGACCTGGGCGAGGTTGGTGCCGATCTTCACCTCCCCCGAATCCGGCGTCAGTTCACCGGTCAGGAGGTTCAGCAGGGTCGTCTTGCCCGCGCCGTTGGGTCCGACGATGCCGACGCGATCGCCGCGCAGCACACGGGCCGAGAAATCCCGCACGATCGGCCGGTCGCCGTAGGATTTGCTGACGTCCTCGGCCACCATGACCAACCGTCCCGACAGATCGGCCTCCGCCGCCTCCATCCGCACTTTGCCGACCGCGCCGCGCTGTTCCCGATGTTTCTTCCGCAGGGAGTGCAGATCGGCCAGGCGCTTCTGGTTGCGTTTGCGTCGCGCGGTGACGCCGTAGCGGAGCCAGTCTTCCTCCATCACGATTTTGCGCCCGAGCTTGTGGCGGTCGGTTTCTTCCTGTTCCAGGACGGCATCGCGCCAGGGTTCGAAATGGGCGAAGCCTTGATCGAGCTGTCGGGTCACGCCCCGATCCAGCCAGACGGTGACCCGCGAGACCCGTTCCAGCAGACGGCGGTCATGGCTGATCAGGACAATGCCCGATTTCATGCCGGACAGCTCTTTTTCCAGCCACTCGATGCCTGGAAGATCGAGATGGTTGGTCGGCTCGTCCAGCAGCAGGATGTCCGGCTCGCACATCAGCGCCATGGCGATCAGCACGCGCTGGCGCAGGCCGCCGGAGAGCTCGTGCGGATACTGGCGCAGC
>CAIRCM010000166.1 GCA_903877125.1 uncultured Acetobacteraceae bacterium
CCATCGTGCGGCGGGAGCAGCAGAACGGCACGGTGCTGGGCTGCATCGTGCAGTATGGCGGGCAGACGCCGCTGAAGCTCTCCCAGGCGCTGCACAAGGCGGGCATCCCGATCCTCGGCACCAGCGCGGAGGCAATAGACATCGCCGAGGACCGCGAGCGCTTCCAGCACCTGCTCAAGGGCCTCGGCCTGAAGCAGCCGCAGAACGGCACCGCCCGTACCTTGGACGAGGCGGTGATCGAGGCGGCCCGCATCGGCTATCCCGTCGTCGTGCGGCCCTCCTATGTGCTCGGCGGCCGCGCCATGGAGATCGCGCATAATCCGGAACAGCTCCGCCGCTTCGGGATCGAGGCGGTGAAGGTTTCCGGCGAGAACCCGATCCTGATCGACCAGTACCTGGCCGATGCGATCGAGGTCGATGTGGACTGCATCGCCGACGCCGATGGCCAGGTCTACGTCGCCGGCGTCATGGAGCATATCGAGGAAGCCGGCGTCCATTCCGGCGACTCCGCGTGCTCGCTGCCGCCCTACACGCTGTCCCCCGCGATGGTCACCGAACTGAAAGCGGAAACCGAGGCGATGGCGAAAGCGCTGGGCGTCGTCGGACTGATGAACGTGCAATACGCGATCAAGGACGACACGATCTATGTGTTGGAGGTGAACCCGCGTGCATCCCGCACGGTGCCCTTCGTTGCCAAGGCCACGGGGGTTCCGGTCGCCAAGATCGGCGCCCGCGTGATGGCCGGTGCCAAACTGGCAGAGTTCCATCTCGACGATGATTCGATCGCGCCGCATGTGGCGGTGAAGGAAGCGGTGTTCCCGTTCGCCCGATTCCCCAACGTCGATACGATCCTCGGGCCGGAAATGCGTTCCACCGGGGAGGTCATGGGCCTTGACTCGTCATTCGAACGGGCCTTCGCCAAGGCCCAGTTGGGCGCGGGCGTGATCCTTCCCGTAAAGGGCGGCGTTTTCCTGTCGGTCAAGGACAGCGACAAGAAGGGCCTGCCGGCCTTGGCACGCCGGCTGATCGATATGGGCTTCCGCATCCTCGCGACACGGGGAACCGCCGTACGTATCAAGGAAGCCGGTCTGCCGGTCACCGTGGTCAATAAAGTGTTGGAGGGGCGGCCGCACTGCGTCGACGCCATCCGGTCCGGTGACGTGCAACTGGTGATCAACACCGCGTCAACACCCCAATCGGTCGCCGACAGTTTCACGATCCGCCGCGGCGCCCTCACGCATGGGATCCCGCACTACACGACTTTTGCCGGCGCCAGGGCCGCGGTGCACGCAATTGCCGCTTTACGCGCGGGAACGCTTGAAGTCGCGCCGCTTCAGTCTTACTTTCGCCGTTCGTTCTGAGCCGACCACGCGACCGGGGAAGAGCCCCCGCCGCGCTTTCGGTGTTTGACTACCCATGACTTGAACCGACGATCGAAGGACTCCAGCGTGCAGAAGTTTCCGATGACCGCCCCCGGCCTACAGCGGCTGGAAGACGAGCTACGTATGCTCAGGTCGCAAGAACGTCCGGCCGTCATCCGTGCGATCGCGGAAGCGCGCGCTCACGGCGACCTATCGGAAAACGCCGAATATCATGCGGCGCGCGAACGCCAGTCCTTCATCGAAGGTCGGATCGAAGAGTTGGAGATGATTGTCTCCGCCGCCGAGGTCATCGATCCCGCATCGCTGAGCGGCGACCACGTCAAGTTTGGCGCCCACGTGCACCTGGTCGACGAAGAAACCGAGAAAGAGGCGACTTATCAGATCGTCGGCGTGCATGAGGCCGATATCAAAGCCGCCCGTCTGTCGCTGTCGTCGCCGCTGGCGAAGGCGCTGATCGGCAAGAAAGTCGGCGACACGGTATCCGTACCCGCCCCCGGCGGCGACCGATCCTACGAGATTCTTGGGATCAAGTTCATCTGACGGCCGGTTCGCCCCCCTCCCCTTTTGGATGGGCGGAGTGGTATTGACGCCGTTGCATTGCCGGGACGCACCGCCGTTATGATCACCCTCCAGGACATCGAAGCCGCCGCGGCGCGGATCGCCGGCCGCGTCGTTCGCACGCCTTCGCTGCCGAGCTACGCGGTTTCGCAGGCGACGGGCTGCGATGTGGTGCTGAAATTCGACCATCTTCAGGTCACCGGCGCCTTCAAGGAACGCGGGGCGGCAAACCGGCTTGCATTGCTGTCGGAAAACGAGCGAGCACGCGGCGTGATCGCGGTATCCGCCGGCAATCACGCACAGGCCGTCGCCCGGCACGCCCAGTTGCTCGGCGTCAAAGCGACCATCGTGATGCCGAAATTCACCCCGTCGACCAAGGTGACCCGCACTGCCGCCTGGGGAGCGGAAGTCGTGCTGCACGGCATGGACTTCACCGAGGCCGCCGCGCATGCCGCCGAACTCGGCGAGCAACGCCAGCTTCTTGCCGTCCATCCGTTCGACGACCCCGCCATCATCGCCGGGCAAGGCACTTTGGCGTTGGAAATGCTCACCGATGTGCCGGATCTCGACGCGATCGTGATCCCTGTCGGCGGCGGCGGCCTGATCGCCGGATGTCTGATCGCAGCCACTGCTTTGAAACCTGGCATCGCGGTTTACGGGGTCGAGGTCGAAACCTACGCCGCCATGGCCCAGCGGATCGCCGGACGGTCGGTCTCGGTGGGTGGCCCCACCATCGCGGAGGGCATCGCCGTCCGTAACATTGGAGAAATTCCCTTCGACATCGTGCGCCGCCGGTTGACCGACATTCTGGTCGTGCCCGAACGCGCGATCGAGGAGGCGATCGGTGTGCTGGCCGAAGGTGCCAAGACCGTGGTCGAAGGTGCGGGCGCAGCGGGTGTCGCCGCGCTGCTCACTTTCCCCGAACGCTTCCGGGGCAAAAAGGTCGGGGTGGCCATCACCGGCGGCAACATCGATGCACGCATCCTCTCGGACGTGCTGCTGCGAAACCTCTTGCGCGATGGGCGGCTGCTGCGGCTGCAATTGCAGATTCCCGACCGCCCGGGCGTCCTGGCGGATATCGCCGGCAAAATTGGCACCGCCGGCGGCAACATCATCGAAGTCTCGCACCAGCGGCTGCACGCCGCATCCTCGGTCCAGGCAGCCGATCTCGGCCTGATGATAGAGGCTCGGGATTCGGCCCATGCGGCCTCTATCATCGAAGCCTTGGCCCGGACCTATGTCGTTCGGCGGGAGTAGGCGGCGGATACCGGCAAGAAATTTCCGCGATCACGCTGCAACAATGACACCGCGCCCGCCCGAGCAGGAAAACGGAACCTGCTGCCGATCTGCCCCCGCGTAGCCCAAGCTCTTGGGGCCGCCGAACGTCCAGGGGGACACGGGTATCGGTGTCACAGGACAATGGCTTCTTATATTTGCTAAATCACCTCGCGCCCTTGAGGTCACAGCCATGCCCGCGCTCACGACGCAGAATTTGCTCTATTCGCTCTCCGGCCTGTTGGTCGGGCTGCTGGTCGGACAAACCGGCGTCGGTGGCGGTTCGTTGATGACGCCGGTGCTGGTGCTGCTGTTCGGTGTGCACCCGACATCGGCCGTGGGTACGGACCTGCTGTACGCCTGCATCACCAAATCGGTTGGGACGCTGGTGCACGGAAAGCACAAGACCGTCGATTGGCGCATCGTCCGGCGGCTGGCGACGGGGAGCGTGCCGACATCGCTTTTGACCCTGCTGGTGCTGTCAACACCTGCCATGCGATTGGGTCCGCACGTCAACCACATGATCGGTGCCTGCCTTGGTGTTGGTCTGTTGCTGACGTCGGTGTCGCTGGTCTTTCGCCGGCAGGTATTGGCACTGTCCATTCGGTTCGATGACGGGCGGGTGTCCCGGCATACCGCGGGTCTGACCATCGCCACAGGCGCTCTGCTGGGATTGTTCGTAACGATATCCTCGGTCGGCGCCGGCGCCCTGGGCGTGACCGCACTGCTTCTGCTTTACCCAAAGCTGCCTACCATAACGATCGTGGGTTCCGACATCGCCCATGCGGTTCCGCTGACCCTGGTAGCCGGTGTCGGGCACCTGTGGTTGGGGTCGGTGGACACGGGCGTGCTGATACTGCTGCTCGCGGGTTCGATCCCGGGGGTTATCATCGGGAGCCAGCTATCGCTGCGCGTGCCGGAGGCGGTGTTGCGCCTGCTTCTCGCGACGGTGCTGGCGATCGTCGGGGCGCGGCTGATCTTTTGAACTCGTCGGCGGACGGGGCTTCAACGGCAGAATGCGGCATCCATCTCGCCCGAGGTGTCCGCTGTGCGCAGAATGCAATTGCCGCCGTGTCTTGCGATGGCTAGGCACTTCACTGAGATCGACGACGTATTCTTATCCGGCCCCCAGGACTCCCCGCCCATGCACCCGCGCCCCGCGCATCTGAAGGCGCTTGAAGCCGAAAGCATCTACATCCTGCGAGAGGTCGCGGCCCAAGCCAGCCGTCCGGTGCTGCTCTATTCCATCGGCAAGGACTCCTCGGTTCTGCTGCACCTCGCGCGCAAGGCATTCTATCCGGCGAAGCCGCCATTTCCGCTGTTGCATATCGATACCAAATGGAAATTCCGCGACATGATCGCGTTTCGGGATGCGACGATCGCGCGGTTCGGACTCGATCTTCGGGTGCACACGAATCAGGAGGGCTTGCGCCAGGGTATCAACCCGTTCGATCACGGCAGCGCCTATACCCAGGTGATGAAAACCGACGCATTGAAGCAGGCCTTGACCGCGGGGAAATACGACTTGGCGATCGGTGGTGCCCGGCGGGATGAGGAACGGTCGCGTGCCAAGGAACGGGTTTTTTCCGTCCGCGGCCCGGGTCACACCTGGGAGCCGAAACGCCAGCGCCCTGAACTCTGGCACCTCTACAACGGCAATCTGGCGCCCGATGAGACATTGCGGGTGTTCCCGTTATCGAACTGGACCGAACTCGACGTCTGGACCTACATCCTGGCCGAAGGGATCGATGTCGTGCCGCTGTATTTCGCCGCGCCGCGCCCGACGGTGATGCGGGATGGACAGATCATCGTGGTGGACGATGACCGCATGCGCCTCCAACCCGGTGAGCGGTCGGAAATGAAACTGGTGCGATTTCGTTCCTTGGGCTGTTACCCGTTGTCCGCAGCGGTCGAATCGCCGGCCGCTTCACTGGAAGACATCGTGACCGAAATGCAAAACACCCGCGTGTCGGAGCGCGCGGGCCGGCTGATCGACCAGGACCAGGACTCCTCGATGGAAAAAAAGAAGCGCGAGGGTTACTTCTGATGCCTGACTCCCTTCTGCGCGTCCTGACCTGCGGGAGTGTCGACGACGGAAAATCGACCCTCATCGGACGGATGCTGTTCGAATGTGGATCGATCCCGGACGACATCCTGGTGGCGCTGGAACGTGATTCCCGTCGTTTCGGCACTGTGGAGGGCGGGGTCGATTACGCCCTCCTGGTCGACGGTTTGGCAGCGGAACGGGAACAGGGGGTGACGATCGACGTCGCTTACCGGTTCTTCGAGACGCCGAAGCGCCGTTTCATCCTGGCCGATTCGCCGGGCCATCAGCAGTACACGCGCAATATGGTGACCGGCGCGTCGATGTCGGATCTCGGGTGCTGCTGGTCGATGCGCGCAAGGGTTTGCTGGCACAGACCCGGCGCCATGCCGCCATTGTTTCGATGCTGGGCATCCGCGACGTGTTGCTCGCCGTGAACAAGATGGATCTGGTTGGATACGATCAGACGATCTTCGAGCGGATCGTCGGCGATTTCCATGCGCTGTTGGACCGGCTCGGCCCTTTGCAAGTGACCGCCATCCCCGTCTGCGCTCGCGACGGCGACAACGTGACCCGGCCGAGCGCGAATATGCCGTGGTACACGGGTTCGACCTTGCTGACCGCGCTGGAACGCGCCGAACCCACGGGACGGTCGCGGGATGTACCGTTTCGCATGCCGGTGCAATATGTCTCCCGCCCGGATCATACGTTCCGCGGCTATGCCGGCACGATCGAGGCTGGCGTACTGCGCCCGGGCGATACCGTGGCGAATGTCGCATCCCGCACCGAAGCCCGCATCGCCCGGATCGTGACGATGGACGGCGATCTGGCCGAGGCCGGTTGCGATGAGCCGGTGACATTGGTGCTGGACCGCGAAATCGACGTTTCGCGGGGCGATGTACTGTCAGCCGCACCGCTTCCGTCGCTGGCCGGGCAGATCGACGCCTGGATCGTCTGGATGGACGAAACGCCGCTGTTTCGTGGTCGTGCCTATCAGTTCATGCTGGGCACCCAGTCCGTGGTTGGCACGATCACCGACATCACGAACCGGCTCGATATCGACAGTCTGACGGAGGTCGCCGTCCGGGAACTCGGCTTGAACGAAATCGGCCGGGTTTCGGTCTCACTTTCACATCCCGTCGTCTGTGAGACCTATGTTGAGAGCCGGACGTTGGGCGGTTTCATTCTGGTCGACCGGCTGACCCGGAATACGGTCGGGGCGGGCATGGTCACCGGCATAAGGGCGGCCCGGTCCGACGTGTTTTGGCACCGCCTCGACGTCAACAAGGAAGCCCGGGCTCGGCTCAACGGTCAGAAACCGGCGGTGCTGTGGTTCACCGGCCTGTCCGGTGCCGGCAAGTCCACCATCGCCAATCTGGTGGAAAAGCAGCTTCTCGTGCAGGGCCGGCACACCATGACGCTGGACGGCGACAATGTCCGGCATGGGTTGAACCGAGACCTCGGTTTCTCCGAAGCTGACCGCGTGGAAAACATCCGCCGTATCGCGGAGGTCGCGAAGCTTTTCGTTGAAGCAGGGTTGATCGTGCTCGTGTCGTTCATTTCCCCCTATAGGAACGAGCGCATGCTGGCACGCGATTGCGTCGAGGAAGGGGAGTTCCTGGAAATCTACGTGGACACCCCCGTCGACGAATGCCGGCGCCGCGATCCCAAGGGCCTGTATCAGAAAGCCGACGCTGGCCAGCTTCGCAATTTCACCGGCGTCGACGCGCCGTATGAGGCGCCTATCGACCCGGAAATCAGGCTGCCAACGTTGGAGGGTTCGCCGGAGGTCCTGGCGGCCAAAGTGATCGATGAACTGCGAATCCGCGGCATTATTGACTGAACTGGCGGCGGAGGTTCGTGCCTGCCGTCATTGCGCCGCGGTGCTGCCGCTGGGCCCTCGGCCGGTCATTCGGGTCTCGGCGACCGCGACTGTCCTGATCGCCGGGCAGGCACCGGGGACCAAGGTGCATGAGACCGGCATCCCCTGGAACGATCCCTCGGGCGATCGGCTACGGCGCTGGCTGGCGCTGGACCGGGATGTTTTTTACGACGAGAGCCGGATCGCCATACTGCCAATGGGTTTCTGCTACCCCGGCCGTCTGCCAAAGGGTGGGGATGCGCCCCCCCGGCCGGAATGCGCACCGCTCTGGCGGGACCGACTGCTGCGGCTGATGCCGTCGATCACCCTGACATTGCTGGTTGGCAGCTACGCACTGAACGACACGCTGGGGCGTGGACCAATGACGGATCGTGTGCGGGCCTTTCGGCGCTATCTGCCGGACCGGTTTCCACTCCCGCATCCGTCCTGGCGAACGACGGCGTGGGAGCGGCGGAATCCCTGGTTCGAGGCCGAGGCGCTGCCCGCGTTGCGTTCCGCGGTGGCGATCACGCTCAATGCATCTCCTCTTCGATCGCCGCGATCTCCGCGTCGCTGAAGCCGAAGTGGTGGGCGATTTCGTGCACCACAACGTTGCGTACAAGCTGATACAGGTCGACCCCGGTCTCGATCCACTCCAGCAGAATGGGCTCCCGATAGAGGAACACCAGATCGGGTTCGCGTGCGCTGTCCATGACGCTGCGTTCGGTCAACGGCGTGCCGCGATAGAGGCCGGTCAGCTCCCATCCGGATTCGATGTCGAGGTCGTCCAGGGTTTCATCGTCCGGCATGTCCTCCACGGTGATCCCGACGCCGCGCACGTGCTTGGCGAGGCGGTTGGGCATGGTGCCCAGTGCGCGCTCCGCCATATCGGCGATGTCGTCGATGGAGGGAGGTGGGCCGAAAACAGGGATGGGATTGCGAAGGTCGCTCATGCTTATCTTGGTTGGGAAGGAGACAGGCGATGTCCTTATTGTTGACTGAGGCCGAACGCAACGGG
Source organism: uncultured Acetobacteraceae bacterium (assembly GCA_903877125.1). GTDB lineage: Bacteria > Pseudomonadota > Alphaproteobacteria > Acetobacterales > Acetobacteraceae > Rhodopila. Next base: position 8,139 of record CAIRCM010000166.1, read on the forward strand.
CTGGGTGATCGTCTGCCCGATTGGACCGTGACAAACGATTGCAAGGCGATCGAGCGAACGTTCCTGTTCAGGGATTTCAATGAAGCCTGGGGCTTCATGAACCGCGTCGCCCTGGTGGCCGAGCGCATGGACCATCATCCGGAGTGGTCCAATGTGTGGAATACAGTGCGCATCGCGTTATCGACCCACGATGCCGGCGGCCTGACGAACCGCGATGTCAAATTGGCCACCGCGATCGACGCGCTGATGGCGTGAACGACGCCGAACGCGCCTTCGCCATACGCCGCGCCACGGCCAGGCTGTGCCTGCGCTTGGGATGGGCGCCGCTGCATGAGTTCGCGCTGCCGAACGGGCGGCGGGCGGACATTCTGGCATTGCGCCCCGATGGCGGCTTTGCCTGCATCGAGGTGAAATCCGGCCCTCGCGACTTTCTGACCGACTCGAAATGGCCCGACTACCGCGCGTATGCCGATGCGCTGTACTTCGCTGTCGATCAGGATTTTCCCCTCGACCTGCTGCCCGCCGAGACCGGCCTGATTGTCGCCGTGGGGCTGGAGGCCGATCTGCTGCGCGAAGCCCCGTCGCATCCCCTGGCGTCAGCACGTCGGCAGGCACTGTTGCGGCAGTTCGCGGCCCTGGCGGCCGGACGCCTCGCAGCCTTGGAAGACCCGGTCGGCGTTGCCTCCCTCCGCGCGGCATTGCGCGCCGAATAGCTCCGCCTCGATCGCCGCCACCAGTCGCGCCATGGGCTCGGTCCAATCATACGGGCGCGTTTGGCGGAAGATCGTCATATGCGGATACCAGGGTGTGTCGGGCCGTCCGCTCAGCCAGCGCCAGCAGTTGTCGTAGCGATCGAGCATGAACACCGGTTTGCCCATCGCGCCGGCGAGATGCACGATCGCGGTATCGACGCTGACGACCAGGCTCAGGCCGGCGACGATCTCGGCGGTATCGATGAAGTCGCGGACTTCCGTCATGGGGTTTTCGATATCCAGGCCGGGCGGTCTCCGGGCCGCGGCAGGGCCGGTTTGCAGGCTGACGAAGCGCACGCCGCGGAGCTTCGCCAGTGGGGCGAAAACATCCGGTCCCGCGCTGCGCCTTGCGTCCAGCGCGGCGAAACCGGGTAGCCACGGACGCGCCTGCCCGGCCCAGACCAGGCCGATGCGCGGCGTCCGGCTTGTCGGTGCCGCCAGATATTCGCCCGGAGGGACCGTCTCCGGCGTCGTGCCGAATGCGCGGGGCAGACTGACCATCGGGCAATGGTAGTCATACGCGGGCAACGCGGCGTCTTCCGGTATGACCGACGATATTCCCGGTACACGCCGCGCCAGACGCATCAGCGCGGCGGGCATGCGAGCGACGACCGTAGCTCCGCGTTCGGCCAGCAAAGGGGCATAGCGCAGGAACTGGATGGTATCGCCAAACCCCTCCTCATGCGTCAGCAGCACAGTGCGACCCGCGACATCGGCATTGGGCGGCAGCAACCGCGCCTCGCCGAGACCCCGATACCCCGGCAGGCGCAGCCGCCAATCGCCTTCGCCCCACGCCTCGTCCCAGCGGCCGGCCTGCAACAGCGCCACGATGCGGTTCACCCGGATCGACGCATCGTTCGGGCTGCGCGCGAGGGCTTCGTCGTAGGCCGCCATAGCCTCATCGAACCGCCCCTCGATCTTCAGCGTCATGCCGAGATTGGCCCAGGCCATGGCGGGCGCTGGGTCCAGCGTCGTCGCCGTTTGGAACCGCAGGACGGCATCGCGAAACCGCCCCTGCTCCGTCAGCGCAAGTCCCAGCAGGCACTGACCGGTCGCACTGTCGGCGGCGTGTCGCAGCAGGACTTCGGCGCCGGCCGGGCGGCCATGGTCCATCAGCCAGTTCGCGAAGTCGTGGCGCAGACGCCGGTTCCCGGGGGCCAATGACAGGCATGCCTGGAACAGCGGCGCGACCGGACCGTCGGGGCACAGCCGGGCGAAATCGTTGCAGGGATGCTGAAGCGCGGGGTGTTCCGCGGCGATCCGGTCCAGGATGCGCGCGGCGGCGCCGATCTCGCCCTTCCCCGCGCGTGCGAGGCCGAGCAACAGTTCGGTCTCAGGATCACCAGGAGGGATCGTCGCGCACAGGGTGGCCGCCGCGTGCCATAGGCCGGCCTCCAGCGCCTCCAGCGCAACGCCCAGCGTGCGTTTGCGTTCGGTCAAATCCATGCCGCGCTCCTGCTTCACGCGGGAGTGTGACAGCCAGAGGTTAAGAATCCGTTAACGTCCGCTCGATTCGTCGGTCCGGGATCAGCCACCACAACGCCACCGCGACGAAGATCGTGTGCGCGACCCAGGGGGCGGCGAAGCTGGCGGCGATCGCGAGGATATAGAGGCCCACGGAGGCGCGGCCTTTGATGTCGCGGCCCAAGGCATGAGCCAGTCGGCCGTTCCGGCCCTGCACCCGAACGATCGTCCATTGCAGCACGTAGTACGCGATCGCCGGCATCAACAGCGACACGCCGTAAACGGCGGTGGGAATGCGAGAGAAATGATTCTCGCCCAGCCAGGCTGTCGTGAAGGGCACGAGCGACAACCAGAACAACAGGTTCATGTTGGCCCACAGCACCCCGCCGTTCACGCGCGTTGCGGCGTGCAGCAGATGATGGTGATTGTTCCAGTAGATGCCGACATAGATGAAGCTGAGGACATAACTGAGAAAAACCGGCACCACCGGGAACAGGTCTGCCAGCGACTCGCCGTGCGGCACCTTCAGATCCAGGACCATGATCGTGATGACGATGGCGACCACGCCGTCGGTGAATGCGGTCAGACGTTCCTTGTTCATCCGGTCAGCGCCCCTACTGCCGCCACGCCATCAGCATCAGTCCGAGCAGCAAGGGCAGCGACAGCCAGGCCGGCATCAGCGGTACCGAGGCGACGCCGGTCACGACATGATCGTAGCGTCGCTGCAACCCGATCCACGATCCGCCTGACGCGGTGCGATCAGGTTCCGTCCGGCGCAACTCGGGTATATCCGGACGATCCGCGGTTCCGAGCCAATGGACGCCGCCGCCGGAGTCGTGCGCCAGTTTGCCTACCAGGGTCGCGGTGGCGCGTAGATCGGCGATTTCCAGTGGGTTCGCCGCGCCGGCCGCCGCGAAGGCCGTGCGGTCGCCATCGCTCACCCGCCACACGCCGGGCAGTGTCGCCGGCAGGCTGGCGGTCGCGCGTCCCGGCGAGGATGCTGTCAGCGGCAAGGTCTGGATCTTCCCCTCGGGGTCGGTGACGGTCACCGATCCCGGCGGCCCAGCCTCGACCGAACGGCGCTCGATCGTCAGGCGGCCTTGCGCGATCTGCGCGGTCAGGGCGTTTTCTTCCAGGGAGGGTTCCTGCATCGCCCAATGTGCTACCCGGCGCAACAACTCCGCCTGCGGGCCGCCGCCGTCATGGCCGCGCGACCAGAGCCATATCTGATCGGACAGCAGCAGCGCTGTGCGACCTTTCCCGATACGGCCGGTGACCAGCAGCGGCTGCCCATCTGGGGTCTGCATCAGCACATCGCCGCGCACCTCATTGGTCTGGATCCGCCGGTACCACGAACCCCAGGTGGGCAGCTTGGTCGGGTCGCCGGGCGGATTGGCGCCCGGCAGGCCCTCGGTCACCGGATGGCGCTGGCCCAGATCTGTGATTCCCGGCTGGAATTTCTCCGCCACCAGCCCACCGGAACGCTGCGGCATCGCCGGCAACACCGCTGCCAGCGGCGTCAGCGCGAGGCTGGTCGGACCGGTGAACTCCGGCCCCACGCTCATCAGGAGCGCCCCGCCTTCGCGAACACGCCGCGCGATGTTCGAAACATAGGGCATCGGCAGCAGTCCGCGATTCTGGAAGCGGTCGAGGATGATCAGATCGAATTCTCCGATCTTGTCCTGAAACAGTTCCCGCACGGGGAAGGCGATCAGCGCCAACTCGTTGAGCGGAGTCATGTCGTCACGTTCGGGTGGGCGCAGGATGGTGAAATGCACCAGATCGACCGACGGATCGGCTTTCAACAGGCGCCGCCAGGTACGCTCGCCCGGGTGGGGTTCGCCGGAAATCAACAGCACCCGCAGCCGGTCCCGCACACCGTTGATTTCGATCACCGCGCGGTTGTTCAATGGCGACACTTCTCCCGGCAGGGGGTTGGTCGACAGCTCCACGACAGTCGGGCCGGCGCGGGTGATCGGGAACGTCAAGTCCTGTTGACGCCCGACCGGTACGGTCATGGTGACCGGTGGCTCGCCATCGCGGCGGATGGTCAGCGTCGCGCTACCCTTGGCGTCAGTGCCCAGATCTTCCACCGCCACCTTCAGGGTCACCGGCTTCCCGACGATCCCGTAGCTTGGCGCCTCGATCACCCGCAGCCGCCGGTCGGTTTCTTCGGCTTTCGCGGGGATCAGCACGTTCAGCGGCGCGCCGCCCGGGGCAGCCAGCGGGATGTCGTGGATTTGGCCGTCGGTGATCGCGATGGTCCCGGCGAAGCGCGATCGCGGAATATCCGCCAAGGCCGCCGCGATTGCCGAGAACAGCTGGGTTCCGACATCGCCATGTTCGGGAACAGTCAGCACCCTCAATTCGAGATCAGGAAGGCGCGCGGCCTGGGCCTCGACCGCCGCGCGCGTGGCTTCGGCCAGTTTGGTCCGATCGCCCACCGCCATCGACGCGGTCTGGTCCACCACCAGCAAGCCGATATCGGGGAGCGTTTCGCGCGTTTCCTCGACCAGCCGCGGCCCGGCGAGCCAGATCAACAGCACGGCGAAGGCCGCGCACCGCCATATCGTGCCGCGCGCCCGTCGCCACGCCGAAAACCCCGTCGCCAGCAGCGCGAGCACCGCCAGTGTCGCCAACACCCAAAGCGGTTCGGTCGGATCGAAACGCAGCGCGGCGATGGCCTGTTCGAGATGCATCGGTTACTGCCCCAACCGTTGCAGGATCGCCGGCACGTGCACCTGATCGCCTTTGTAATTGCCGGTCAGCGCGTACATCACGACGTTCAACCCGAACCGGTACGCCATGACCCGCTGCCGCTGCCCGCCGGGGATCACGGCGTAAGGGTTCTGCCCGGCATTATCCACCGCCCAGGCGGCGGCCCAGTCATTGCCGCCGATGATCACCGGACTCACGCTGTCGTTGGCTCGGTCCTGATCGCGCTGCACCCAGACCGGATCGCCGGTGAACCGGCCGGGAAAATCGGTCAGCAGGTAGAAGGCACGGGAGAGCACGTGCGCCGTTGTCACCGGTGTCAACGCGGGAATGCTCAGGCCCTGCGCGATCCGCCGAAACGCATTCTCGGTCCCCGGTGCGAACCCCGCCCCCGACCCCGAATCGCGGGTATCGATCAGGATGATGCCACCCCGGCTCATGTAATCGTTCAGCGCCGCGGTCTGCGCTGGTGTCAGGGGGGGCGCGTCGGCGACGATCGGCCAATACAGCAGCGGGTAGAAACTCATGTCGGTTACGCCCGGCTGGATCGCATCCGGCATCGCCAGCGTGGCCGAGGTCCGGCGGTTGACGAAATCCGACAGCCCGATCAGCCCTGCCTTGGCGATTCCGTCCACCCGCTCGTCGCCGGTCACGATGTAGCCCAGCCTTGTCGCCAGGGCCGGATTGGCCACGGTCTCCAGCGCCTGCGCCGGCATCGCGAACAACAGCAGCACCAGCGCCGCCGATCCCGTGACCCGCCCCCGCACGAGGCCACGCAGCGCCAGCGATACCAGCAGATCAGCCAGCAGCAGCAGCACCGCGAGCGTCACCAGCGGGGGGCCGAGCGGCGTTTGGCCCCGGGCTTCGGCCAACGGCTCGACCTTTGCTCCCGATACAGACGGCGCGGGCGCGAGGGCGCCGACGGCGGCACCGAGGTTCAGCGCCTGCCGATTGCTTTCAGGGCCGTAAAGTCCCGGCGGATGCGCGGGCGAGACCGGCGTGGTCGCGAAGGCATTCGCCGCCAGCCCCGTCGCCGCGCGCGGCGGTGCGGTCAGGACGCCATAACCGTCAAGCGTCTCGGCCGGCGCCAGCACGGTGGCGTCGCCCTTGCTGGCGACGCCCGCCGATAGCGCGGTCAGCCGCCGCAGCATGTCCAGGAACAGCCCGGAGAGCGGGAGGTTCGACCAGTCGGCGTTGGCCGTCACGTGGAACAGCACTATTCGCCCGGCACCCAGCGACACCTGGGTGACCAGCGGCGTGCCATCGGTCAGCGCGGCCCATGTTCGCGCCGGCAGCCCCGCGCCCGGCTCCGCGAGGACCTGGCGGGAGACCCTGACCTCCGCGGGAACCGTCAGCCCGGCGAATGGTGAATCCGGGGCGAATTGTGCCAGTCCGGCCGGTTCGCTCCAAGACAGGGCACCGCCGAGTTGCCGGTCGCCACCCAGCAGTTTGACCGGCAGCAGTCCGTCGGCCGCCTCGGCCTCGGCCATGCGCGGACCGGCGAAGCGGATCAGTAAGCCCCCCTTCTCCACCCATTTGGTCAACGCTTCCCGCTCCGGTCCCGCGGGCAATGGACGGTCGGCGAGGACCATGACTGCCAGATCGCGCCCCAACAATGCGGACACATCGCCTGTCCGCACCTCGCCATAGGGGCCAAGTGCCCGGCTTAAATAATAGAGCTCGCCGGCGAAGGGCGCGTCGGCACTGGTCTGATCGCCGGCCATCAGCCCCACCGGGCGGCGGCGCCAGCGTTCATCCAGCAGCACCACGGATCCGGCCGAGGCGGGTCCATCCAGCACCAGCCGCGTCAGCGTGTTGCGCAGTTCCGACGGCAGGGCGATGGCGGTGCTGGCGATTGCGGCGCCGGCTGGCACCGCGATCGTCGCACGAGCCAGCGTACGTCCATCTCCGGCCTGCGCCAACACGGCCACCTGGGTCTCAGTGGAAACCGGCACCTGTGCGACGCGGGCAACAAGACGGTCAGCCTCGCTCGCCGGTGGCAACAGGGCACGGATCGGCGTGGCGTCGCAGCAGATGGAGGTCAGCGAACCCGTCGCAGCGAGCGCGTCGGCGAAGGCGGGAAACGCGCTGTCCGCGAGGGCGTCGCCCAGGTAGACTGTGCTTGTCCCCGGCTGATGCCACGACCGCAAGGCCGCCGCGGCGCCGGCACGATCGTCCGGCCAGGGTTCGGGGCGCAGGGCCGCCAGACGGGCCCGTAAATCGGGCACCGGCATCGGGGCGGAAATTGTCGGCGCCATGCCGGCCTCATCGGGTGCGGTCGCCAGCAACGCCGCCTTGCGTCCGGCGCGTTCGGCGCGATCCAGCACGCCTGCCGCAGCCTGAATTCGCTTCTGCCAGCCCGGCGCCGACGCCCAGCCATTGTCGATGACCAGCAGCACCGGCCCGTCCCCAGGCAGCGCGGTCCCGGCGTCCAATATCGGGCGGGCAAGTGCGACGATCACCAGCGCGGCGGCGGTCAGCCGGAGCGCGAGCAGCCACCAGGGTGTGCGCGCCGGTGTCTCCTCGGTGGCACGCAGGCCCAATAGCAGACGCAGGGCCGGGAAGGTTTCGGTGCGCGGCGCCGGCGGGGTCACCCGCAGGAGCCACCAAAGTACCGGCAGCCCCGCCAATGCCGCCAAAACCCATGGAGCCGCGAAAATCATACGGCCCCCAAAGCGGCGTAAAGGGTCAGCAGTGCGGCCTCCGGCGAGCCGTCGGTTAAATGTACACCGAAACCAAACCCGGCGGCGGCGCAGATCGCCGCCAGCCCCGCCTGTTGCGCGCGCAACGCCCCCGCGTAGTCGTCACGAATGGATTCGACACGCGGAATCAGCGCCTCCCCATCGTTTTCCAGCCCGCGAAACCGGATACGGCCTTGAAAGGGCAAGGCGGCCTCGGCGGGGTCGAGCACCTGAAGCAGGTAGCCCCGCACCGGCGTTGCCGCCAATCGGCCGATGACCGTCTGGATTTCCGGGAGCGGCGACAGAAAATCGCCGATCAGCACCGCCGTCGCATGCCGGGGCAACGGCAGGTCGGGCGGCAGGCCGGCCGGGTCCTGCCAAGCGCCGAGGTCGGCCGCGAACCGTTCCAGGCCGAAGCGGCCGGCGACCGGCTTCGCGCCGGCGATCATCGGCAGAATCCGCTCCCCGCCACGCAACAGCAGCGCCGCCAGCGCCAAAGCCAGCAGGTCGGCCCGCTCCTGCTTTTCCACCGGACCGCCGCGGCGCCAGTGCATCGAGGCCGAGGTGTCGCGCCAAAGGCAGACCGTCTGGGCGGCCTCCCACTCGGTCTCGCGCACAAACCAACCGGTTGGGGCGGGCTGGCTGGATTTCGCCGACTGACGCCAGTCCACCCGGTTCACCGGATCGCCGGCGACGAAGCGGCGGAACTGCCAGAAACTGTCACCCTGACCGACGCGCCGCCTGCCATGCACCCCCTGCGCCACCGTCGCGGCCACCCGCTCGGCGGCCACCAACAAAGGCGGCAGACGGGACGCAAGCGCCTCCGCGCGACGGATCGCCAAGTCAGCCAAGACGTTCGACCAGGCGGGCAATCAGATCGTCGAGCACGATGCCCTCGGCCCGAGCGGCGAAATTCAGGGCCATGCGGTGGCGGAGGACGGGGCCGGCCAAGGCGGCGACGTCATCCATACTGGGGGCGAGGCGCCCCTGGAGCAAAGCGCGGGCACGGGATGCCAGCATCAGGGCCTGTGCGGCACGTGGACCGGGGCCCCAGGCGACGTGCTTGCGCACGCCTGCATCGGCGGCGGTTTCCGGACGGCCGCCGCGCACCAGCGCGAGGATGGCATCGACCACCGTTTCACCCACCGGCACGCGGCGGATCAGGGCCTGCGCCGATATGAGTTCTCCGGCGGCAAGGGTCGGCTCGGGCGCTGCTTCCGGCGCGCCGGTGGTGGCCAGCAGCATCGTCCGTTCAGCGTCCAGGGAGGGATATCCCACGTCGATCTGCAGCAGGAACCGGTCGAGCTGGGCCTCGGGCAAAGGGTAAGTGCCCTCCTGTTCGATGGGGTTTTGCGTGGCCAGGACGTGGAAAGGGCGAGGCAGCGCGTGCTCGACCCCGCCGACGGCGACTCGCTGTTCCTGCATGGATTGCAGCAGCGCGGATTGGGTGCGCGGACTGGCGCGGTTGATCTCGTCAGCCATCAACAACTGGCAGAACACCGGGCCGGGGACGAAGCGGAAGCTACGGCGGCCGTCGGCCTCCTCCAGCACCTCGCTGCCGGTGATGTCGCCCGGCATCAGGTCCGGGGTGAACTGGATGCGCTTGGTGGCGAGGCCCAACACGATGCCGAGCGTTTCCACCAGCCGGCTTTTGCCGAGACCGGGGACGCCGACCAGGAGGGCGTGACCGCCCGACAACAGGGTGATCAGGGTCTGGTCGACGACATCGTCCTGGCCGAAGATGGAGCGGCCCACAGCCGCGCGAACGGCGCTGACGCGTGCGCTGAGTGCCTCGACCTCGGAGACGATATCGACCTGCATCGGCGGTTCCTTTCGGGTTTCGCGGCCTCGGGCCCATCATGGCACTTTGCGCGGACGAGCGATGCTACCTATATCCAAACATGGAGAGGAAGTTATCCTCCCCGTGGGAGACGGAGACGTGAACGAGGGTTTGAGGTGTTCGTTACCTGTGCATGCGGAGACGATTGCCCCGTTACCGGCGACCGGCAGGGTGCCAATCGAATGCGGCGACCTGCCTTTCGTGATCCGGCGCGACGGTGTGTGGCTGTATCGCGGGACATCGATCGATCGCAAGGAACTGGTCTGCCTGTTCGCGGGTGTGCTGCGGCGGGACGCCGATGGCGTCTACTGGCTGCGGACGCCGGCGGAACGCGGGCGAATCGTGGTGGAAGACGCCGCGTTCATGGCCGTCGAACTTGATTGGACCGGCGAGGGCGAGTCGCAGATACTGTCCTTCCGCACGAATATCGACCAGGTCGTGACCGCCGGACCCGACCACCCGATCCGGGTGGCTTATGAACCGGGCGGCGACGAACCGACGCCCTACATCACGGTACGCCCTGGCGAAGGGGAACATCCGATCGAGGCGCGTATCAACAGGGCCACCTATTATGAACTCGTGGCACTCGCAGTGCCCGGTACCGTCGACGGACATGACGTGCTAGGTGTCTGGAGCCAGAGCGTGTTCTTCCCGTTGGGCGATCTGCCGGTCGATGACGACTTTGACGACGAATGGGAGGACGGGTGACCCCCGAGACGCTGCGGGCACGCATGATGCAAATCGCCGGAGAACCGCTGGTTCCGCCGGTGGTGTATGGCGAAGAAATCATCGGCGAACTGGAGAAGCCGCCCGTTCCCGCGGCGGTGCTGGTGCCGGTGATCCTGGGGCCGCGCCCCAGCATCCTGCTGACCAAACGCACCTCGCATCTGAAGAAGCACGCTGGGCAGGTCAGTTTCCCCGGCGGGCGGATCGACAAAGAAGACCTTAGCCCCGAAGCCGCCGCCCTGCGCGAAGCCGAAGAAGAGGTCGCGCTCGACCCCGGTCGGGTCGAGGTCATTGGGCGCATGTCGGACTACGTCACCGGCACCGGCTACCGGATCACCCCGATCCTGGGTCTGTTGCCGCCCGACCTGACATATCGCCCATCCCCTCATGAGGTGGAATTCGTCTTCGAACTGCCGATCTCGGTCGTGCTGGACCCCGACGCCCCGCAACGGCAGAAGCGGGAAGTGTCGGGCCGGTCCCGGGATTTCTGGGTGTGGCCGCATCCCGAGCACTTCATCTGGGGCGCGACGGCGGCGATCCTGGTGCATCTGGCGAAGAAGCTCCGGGGATGATCCGGCTGGCGGAGCTGCTCCTGCTCGTCGCGCCTTTGGCCGCGTTCATTGCCTGGCGGGTTTTCGCGCTGGGGAAGGTGCCCTCGGTTGGGATGATTCTGGCCGCGGCGGCAGTGCTGGTGGGTCTCGCCGCCCTGCTGATCTGGCTGCGATCCGCGGATGCCGAGCCACGTGGCTCTGTATACATCCCCAGCCATATCGAGAATGGCCGGATCGTGCCGTGAGGATCGATCCGCCGGGGTTCCTGGCCGATCCCGCCGTGGTCAGGGTGATGACAGCGCTGCCCGGGGCTCGGATTGTCGGTGGCGCGGTGCGCGACGCGCTCGCGGGACGGGCGGTGGCCGATATCGATCTGGCGACTCCGATGCTGCCGGCGGAGGTCGCCACCGCGTTGGCCAAAGCCGGCATCCGCACCGTTCCCACCGGGCTGGACCATGGCACGCAGACCGCGGTGGCGAACGGGCGCGGGTTCGAGATCACGACTCTGCGCCGGGATGTGGCCACCGACGGGCGGCGGGCGACGGTGGCCTTCACCACCGATTGGCGGGAAGACGCGGCGCGGCGGGATTTCACCATCAACGCGATGTCGATGACCCCAGACGGGACGGTGTTCGACTATTTCGGCGGGGCGGACGATCTGCGCGCCGGCGTCCTGCGGTTCGTCGGGGATGCGGCAACCAGGGTCGCGGAAGACTATTTGCGCATCCTCCGGTTTTTCCGGTTCTACGCCCGCTACGGGACGGGCGCGCCCGATCCCGAAGCGATCGCGGCCATCCGGGGCGGAATCGCCGGCCTCGCGCAGCTATCGGTTGAGCGGGTCTGGAATGAATTGTCCGGGCTCTTGGCGATCCCCAATCCCGGGCCGGCGGTCGCGTTGATGGAGGAACTCGGCGTTCTCAGCGCCATATTGCCTGAAGGCGCGGCGGCGGGCGGATTGATTCGGCTTCTGGCGATCGGCGGGCCGGCCGATCGGATCCTGCGTCTGGCGGCGTTGTTGACTGGGGACGCGGCGGCGGTCGCAATGCGATTGAAACTTTCGGGTACGGATCGGGAGCAGCTGATCGCCCTGCGCCAACCGGCGACGGTGGCGCCATCGGACGACGACGCGGCATTGCGCCGCGCTTTGGCGGATGAGTTGCCGACCATTCTGACCGGTCGCGCCTGGCTTGCCGGAGAACCCGGTCTCGCCGCGCGGCTCGGCGCGATCCGGCGACCGGTTTTCGCGCTGGTGGGTCGCGATGTCGTCAAGCTGGGTGTCGAAGCCGGGCCCCGGGTCGGAAGCCTGCTGCGCGATGTCCGGCTGTGGTGGAAAGCGCGCGGATGCGTGGACAACGCGGATGCCTGTCGTGCGGAGTTGCGGCGACGGGTCGGCGTTTGAGCGAGACCTAGAGCGCGATAGGGTGAAGTTGACCCTGTCGTGGTCTATAAGCCTTTGTTTGATCGCGTGATTCACGCCGCCGTGTGGTTCCACCTTTGGCGATCACGCTCTATCGTCCCTCCAAAAACTCCCGCAGCAACCGCGCGCATTCCGCAGCATGCGAAAATGGCAGCCCATGTTTCGCATGGCCGAAAACATGCAGCCGAGACCCGGGCACGCGCGCATGGAAATCCGCCATCACCGGTACCGGAATGAACGGCGAGCCGTCCGGGTGCAGCAGCAACAATGGCGGCTTCAATCCGGCCAGCCGATCCACCAGATCGGCACCCACCAACGCGGCGAGCAATGCCAGCACCGTGTCGGGACAGGCCGTGGCCTGCTGGGTCTCGAACCAATGCCATTCGTCGGGCGACAGCACACCGGGATGGAAGCGCCCGGCCATCATGTGCGCCGACCAACCCGCCATGCCCCGCGTTTCGATGATCCGCCGCCAGTTCGATACCGATTCGATCGACGCCCCAAGATGCGCCCCATTGCTGACGGTCAACGTGCGAAACCGTTGCGGCGCCCGCAACGCCGCGGTCAGCGCGATCGTGCCGCCGATGGATTCACCGACCAGATGCGCGCGCTCCACCCCCGCCGCGTCCATCACCGCGAACAGATCGTCGGCGAGGCTGTCCATCGTCAGACCCGCCGCTGGGCCGGTGCTGCCATGCCCGCGCATATCGAACCGCAGGATGCGATACCGATCCATCAGCGCAGGCAGCCAACCGCCCCAGATTTCCTGACACGCGCCAACGCCGTGATGCATGACGATGGTTTCCGGATCGCGATGCCACGGCCGCACGTGATCCACCAAAGACCAAGCGGGAATGCTCAATGCGACGTCCTCCGCCCGAACCGCCCCTTCATCCACTCGCGCGCCCCCTGGAACACCGCGTAGAGCATCGGGATCAGGAACACCCCGATCGAGCTCGCCACGATCATGCCGGCGAACACCGCCGTGCCGACCGCGCGCCGACTGAGCATGCCCGCACCGGTCGCCCAGACCAGCGGAATCAGCCCGAAGATAAACGCGATCGACGTCATCAGCACCGCGCGTATCCGCATCCGAGCGCCGAGGAGGGCGGCTTCGCGGACAGAGAGCCCCTCCTCGCGGGCGCCCTTGGCGAACTCGACAATCAAAATACCGTTCTTCGCGGCGAGCGAGATCAGCACCACCATGCCGATCTGCGCGTACAAGTCGAGCGACAGTCCGAACAGGTGCAGCCCGCCGAACGCGCCCAGCACGCCCACGGTCACCGACAGCAGCACCGGCACCGGAATCATCCAGCTTTCGTACAGCGCGACCAGGAACAGGTAGGCGAACAAAACCGCCAGCGACAAAATCGCCAACGTCTGACCCGCCGCCGCCTTTTCCTGATACGCGGTACCCGACCATTCGTAGCCATAGCCCGGTGGCAATGTGTTCGCCGATATCTCGTCCATTGCCTTCAACGCATCGCCTGAGGAAACGAACGCCGCTGGCGAACCGTTCACCGTCACCGCGCGATAGTTGTTGAACCGGCTGATGACCTGCGGTCCCAGCACGATCCGAGGCGAAGCGATGGCCCGCAGTGGCACCATCTCCCCACGGTTGTTGCGCACATTGATCCGGTCGAGGGCCGACGCATCCGACCGGTCGGCCGCCGTGGCCTGAATATTCACCTGCCAGGTGCGCCCATACAGGTTGAAGTCGTTGATGTAATAACCGCCCAGTGTGGTCTGCAACGCGCTGAAGACGTCCGACACCGCCAAACCCAGCGCCTGGGCCTTGTCGCGATCGATATCGAGCCAGATCGACGGGTTCGACGCGGTAAAGGTCGAGAATACCCGGCTGAGCCGATGGTCCTGACTTGCAGCCGCCTGCAGCCCCTGCACCACGCTCGCCATCGCGGCGGGTTCCTGGCCCTCCAGGTTCTCCAGTTGATATTCGAAGCCACCGCTGGTCGACAGGCCGAGGATCGGCGGCAGGTTGAAGGCAACGATATTGGCGCGCCGTATCGACCTCGCCCCCCCGAACACCGCGCCGATCGTTGCCTGCGCACTCTGTGCGGCCGCGATTCGGTCCGCGAAGGGCTTCAGGCGCACCACCACGAACGCGGCGTTGGGCTGGTTACCGCCGTCAAGCAGGGAGAAGCCGACGATCGCCAGCACCCCCTCCACCTGCGGCATCGGCATGATCATCTTCTCCACCTGCTCCACCACCGCTCGGGTGCGGTTTACCGAGGCACCGTCAGGCAGTTGGACCGCGACGAAGAATGCGCCCTGGTCTTCTTCGGGCAAAAAGCCGGTCGGGGTGATTTTCGCGATGCCGTAAATGCCCGCCGCCGAAACAGCGATGATCAGCACCGACAGGATCGAAACCTTCAGCAGCCCGCGCACCATCCAGGCATAGCCGTCGCGTGTCTTGTCGATGCCCCGCAGCATCAAGCCCAGCACGCCCTTCGGCGCCCCGCCATGCCTAAGAAACACACCGCACAGAGCCGGCGAAAGCGTCAGCGCGTTGACCGCGGAAATCAGCATGGACACGCTGATCGTCACGGCGAACTGCCGAAACAGCGTGCCCGACACACCTGGAATGAAAGCGACGGGCACGAACACCGACAGCAGCACCAGGGAGATCGCGATCACCGGTCCGGTGATCTGCGCCATGGCCTTCTTGGTGGCATCCTTGGGCGAGAGCTCCGGCTCCTCCGCCATCACCCGCTCGACGTTTTCCACCACAACGATCGCGTCATCGACCACGATGCCGATACCCAGCACCATCGCCAGCAGGGAGATCGTGTTCAGCGAAAACCCCGAGGCCAGCAGAAACGCGACCGTGCCCACGAGACTGACCGGGATCGCCACCATCGGGATGATCGTCGCCCGCCAGTTCCCCAGGAAGACGAACACGACCAAAACCACGAGCACGAAGGCGATGATCAGAGTGCTTTTCACCTCCTCCAGCGTCAACGATACGAAGGTGGAGCTGTCGTAGAACACCCGCGATGTCAGGCCGGGCGGAAAACGTTTGGACATATCGTCCAGCACCGCCTGTACCCGAGCGGCGGTATCCACGGCATTGGCACCTGGGGCGAGGTACAGACCGATCGATACCGCCGGGTTGCCGTTGAGGCGACTTTCCGTATCCATGTTGGCCGCGCCGAGCTCGACGCGTGCAACATCCTTGACTTTCAGCAATGACCCGTCATTGCCGGCGCGGATCACGATATTGCCGAACTGTTCGGCAGTTACCAGCCGCCCCTGAGTCTGAACGCTCAACTGGAATTGCGTTGCGTCGCTGGTTGGCCGGGCACCGACCCGCCCGACGGCCGCTTGCACGTTCTGGCTTTGGATCACGGCGATCACGTCGGCCGGCGACAGGTTCAACCCGGTGAGCCGATCCACATCGAACCAAATGCGCATGGAATAATCGAGCCGCCCGAACAGCTGCGCATCGCCCACGCCAGGCGTGCGAGCCAACCGGTCCAGCACGTTGATGGTGACATAGTTGCTGATATACAGCGGATCGTATTTTCCGCCGGGGGAATAAAACTGGAGAAACTCCAGAACCGCCGTCGATCGCTTCCGCACGACGATGCCGGCGTGCTGCACTTCCGGCGGCAGGCGCGCCAATGCCTGCTGGACGCGATTGTTGACGTTGACGACGTCGACGTCCGGGTTCGTGCCAAGCTCAAAACTGATCAGGTTGCTGTAGCTGCCGTCGTTCGCGCTGTTGGACTTCATGTAGATCATCTTATCTACGCCGACGATCGCGGATTCGATCGGCTGCGCGACAGTGGCCTCGATCACCTGGGCCGAGGCACCGGTGAAAGTCGCGGACACCAGCACCTGCGGTGGAACGATGTCCGGAAACTGAGAAACCGGGATACGAAACCAGGCCAGCACGCCGGCCAGCGTCATGACGATCGCGATGACGACCGCCAACCGGGGACGGTCGACGAAAACGGACGAAATCATATGTTATTTTCCCGCCGGCGGTGTCATCGGGGCAGCCGCAACGACCGTGCCCGGGCGCACTTTCTGGATGCCTTCGGCGATGACCGTTTCGCCTTCCTTCAACCCGTCGGCGATCACAGCCACCGCCGGGGTCGACTGCCCCAACTTGACCCGACGCTGCTCGGCCTTGTTGCCGTCGCCCAGCACGTAAACGTAGTCACCTTGCTGGTCCGACAACACCGCCGAACGCGGGATGCCAAGGGCCATCACCGGTTTGATTCCTTCGACGGTCACCGCGACGAACGCCCCGTCGAGCAAGGCACGTTCCACCGGCTTGCCAGGTTCGGCGGGGCGCAGCGGCGGATTGGCGATACGCGCACGCAGGAGAACCGTATCGGTGGTGAGGGATACGCTGGGATCGATGTAATCGATGGTGCCAATCGGCGCGAACGACGAGCCATCCGGCGGCTTCACATGCACCGCCACCGCCGCGGTACCGCCCTTGTCGGCGTATCGCTTCTGCAACGCCGTCAAGGTCCGCGAGGCCACGGGGAACGTGATGTACATCGGGTCCTGGCTGACAATCGTTGCCAATGGACCGCTGCTGGGCGACACGACATTGCCGATCGTGATGTTGGAGCGGCTGATCTTGCCCGCGATCGGAGCCCTGACCTCGGTATATTCCAGATTGATCTTCGCCTGGCGCAGCTGCGCTGTCGCGACCGCGGTCTGTGCTGCCAGTGACCGCTGGTTTGCCAGCGCGTCATCCACGGTCGACCGCTGCCCCGCCGGCGTGCCCAGCAATGTCTGCGCACGTCCCAGTTGAATGCCCGCATTGGCAAGCCGAGCGGTCACGTCCGCCAGCGTTCCTTCCTGTTGTGCGACGGCGGTTTCGAAGGGTGCTCGTTCGAGCTTGTAGAGCAGGTCGCCTCGCTGCACTTCGGCCCCTTCGGTGAACAGTCGTTCGTCCAGAAACGCTGTCACGCGGGCGGTCAGCGCCACCCGGTCGATGGCTTGCACACGGCCCACGAAATCCGAGGTTTCGGTGACCGCGACCAGTTCAGCCTTGACCACCCCTACGGCGGGCGGCGGTGCGCCGGGTGCCTGAGCCAGGGCGACCCCAGGCAACAGCGCGGCCGCGATGGCAAAGCACAGGAAAGCCAAACGCATCGTTGTCATGTCCTTCGGATCGGATCCAGCACCGGCAGTTAGGAGTTCGCGTCGTTTGCGGTCAACCCAACCGATCGGCTAGTCAGGTCCAAGTTATCGCCAGCATATGGGACGATGCCATGAATCGAAGCATGTTTTCGCGCCAACGCCCATCGCTGTCCCGAACCCAGGTCCCGGCGTGATGGGCGCCTACCTCGCCGTTGCCATTGGCGGTGCTGTCGGCAGCGTCGCCCGGTTTTGGATGACCGGCGCGATGACCGCCGTGACCGGCCCCCGCTTTCCCTGGGGCACGTTGCTGATCAACGTCATCGGATCTTTCATCATCGGTCTGGTCGCGGGCTTTACGCTCACACCCACTCGGATGGGCGTGCATCCCGATATCCGAATCTTCCTGATGACGGGCATCTGTGGCGGGTTCACCACGTTCTCGGCCTTCAGTTTGCAGACGCTGGAGCTGCTTCAGACCGGGGATATCGCGCCGGCGATCGGCTACGCCCTGGGATCGGTGATTGCCTGCCTTCTTGCTGTGTGGGGCGGCTGGGTGCTGGGGCGTATCTGATCCCGCTTGAACCGCTGCCCGCGCCATGCCAGGACAGCGGCATGACAGACATTCGTCCCCTGACCGGCCTTCTGGTCGTTTCGCTCGAACAGGCCGTCGCCGCGCCCTATGCGTCCTCTCGCCTGGCGGATGCCGGCGCGCGCGTTATCAAGATTGAACGGGCGGAGGGCGATTTCGCCCGCGGTTACGACAAGGCGGCCAAGGGCCTTTCGTCGTATTTCGTCTGGCTCAATCGCGGCAAGGATTCGCTCGTTGCCGACATCAAGAACCCCGACGACGCGGCGCTGCTGCACCGCATTCTGGCCAAGGCCGACGTGTTCATCCAGAACCTCGCGCCCGGTGCGGCGGCGCGATCCGGGTTCGGTTCGGACGAGTTGCGCGTCAAATACCCGCGACTGATCACTGTCGACATCTCCGGCTACGGCGAAACCGGCGAATACGCGAACATGAAGGCGTACGATCTGCTGGTTCAGGCGGAATCCGGCCTCGCCATGATCACCGGCCACCCCGCCGGGCCCGGGCGCGTCGGCGTTTCGGCCTGCGACATCGCCTGCGGCATGGCCGCCCACGCCGGCATCCTGGAAGCATTGATCGGCCGCGGCATCACCGGCAAGGGCAAGGGCCTGCAGGTCAGCCTTTTCGACGGCATGGCCGACTGGATGAACGTCCCCCTGCTGTTCTTCGAAGGCACCGGCAAAGCGCCGGAGCGGATGGGCCTCGCGCACCCCTCGATCTGCCCCTATGGCGCGTTCCAGACGGCGGACAACGTGCTGGTGCTGATCTCGATCCAGAACGAACGGGAATGGTCCGATTTCTGCGCTCATTTCATGGATGACGCCGATCTGCCGAAACGGCCGGGGTTCGAGAATAACGTCTCGCGTGTGGCCAATCGCGAGACGGTCGACGCGGCGGTCGCGGCGCAATTCCGGCGCCTGACCCGGCAGGAAGCGACGGCGAAGCTGCATAACGCAAAGACCGCCTACGGCGTGGTCAACGACATCGCGGCGTTTGCCCGGCATCCGGCGTTGCGGCGGGCCACGGTGGATACGCCGAACGGCCCGGTCGCGATCGCGGCGCCACCGGTCATCACCTCCGACGGTGCTCGCACCCTTGGGCCGGTGCCCGCGGTGGGCGCACAGACCGACGCGATACGGGCAGAGTTCGCGGTACGCGCGTAATCAGCGCGGCCGCGGCCAGACCGCCTCGGTCACGGCGATCGATTCCGGATAGACTGTCAGCGGCACGCCGTTCCGGTATTGCACGATGCAGAGTTCCGCGCCTCGGCGGCGGCCCTTTTCATCGTAACTGACCCGGCCGTTGGAGAACAGGTCCGCCGGTCCGTCGTGAAGATCGATGCTGTGCAGCGCGGCCCCGACCTTACGGCGGTCCGCCGAGCCCGCTTGCTCGATCGCAGCCGCCAGAATTTTCACGTGCGCGTAACCGAATGACGGGTCATGGCCGAACCAGGGTTCTTTCGTGCGCTCGACAAACCGGCGCGAGATATCGGCGGCCTTTTTGCCGGGCCAGTTGGCCAGCCCGACCAGCAGGTCTTCCATACCGTCGGCCCCCTGTGCCTTGACCAGTGCGGGGTTGCACCAGGTCCCGCCTGCCGCGATCAACGGCATTCGCTTCGATGTCAGTCCGAAGTCGAAAAAACCGTCGACCAGTTTCAAGTCATCGGACACCGTCGTTGTCTGCAGCACTACGAAATCCGGCACGTCCTGCCGCAGGGCTTGAACGATGGCCGTCGCGTCGGTCATGGGGGGCACGAAAATCTGTTCGGTCGTCACCGCGAGATTGAGGTCTTTGAGCACATGTTCGTGGATCGGTTTGAAGAAGCTGACGGAGGCCGCGGTATTGTCGCCGATGAGCGCGACGCGTTTCGGTTTGCGGCCACGTGCCTTCGTGGCCAAATCCGCCACGATCCCCACGAACTGCTCGGCCTGCGCCGAGGAGGTCGGTGACGATTGAAACACGTATTTCATGCCGCGATCGGTGATCACGTCGGAATAGGACAGGGTCAGCCACGGGAGTTCGGCGGGTTCTGTGGCCTCGGTAATCGCGATGGTGAAGGTCGACAGCCATGCACCGAAGCCGCCGGACAGATCGGGGTGGTCGGCCAGCATCTTCTGTGCCGCCTCTTTCGCCTTGGCGGCGCTGTCCCCGGCATCGATTTCGACCAGTGTCAGTTTCGCGCCGCCCAGTGCCTTAATCCCACCGGCACTGTTGACCTCATCGATTGCCATGCGAGCGCCCTGCTGCACGCCAATTCCGGTCTGGGACCAGGGACCCGTGAGCGCCACTTCCATGGCGATCTTGACCTCGGTTGGGACCGCGGCGCGCGCACGTCCGGCGAGTAACGTCGCCCCGGTCAGGCCGAGCGCGCCGCGGCGGCCGAGAATAGGTGGTAGACTCACGTTATATGTCCCCCTGTGCCTTTAGAAAGAAGCAAGCCTCAATCAAAATATTTTGCCTGATTTCTCAGGAGCGGCGGCGCAACCACACCTCAACACGCTGATTGAGCGATGCGGTGGAAGGGTCGAGATTGCATGCCACCGGTGCCGTCGGGCCCACCCCAATCGCGACCGGATCTTTTATCCCGTATTGCTTGACAAGGCGGTCCTTGATTTCGGCTGCCCGGTCATTGGACAGGGTGCGGTTGGCGGCATAGTCGCCAGCCGCGCTGCTGAAACCGACCAGCACCACCTGCATGTCCTTGTTCGCCGGCAGCGCCATGAATTCGGCCAAGCGCGCGATATCGCGTTCCGAACGGGAATCGAGATTGCTCGTGCCGGATTGGAAGCGGAATGTGATCGAACTGCGATTCCCGTCGCCGACGGCGTCTTCGAAGGCATGCTGGTCGATCGGACGGATACGGGTGCGACCGCCATTCTGTGCGTCGCCCGCGGTGCTTAACCGGTTCGAACTGTAGGTATCCGACGACATGCTGGGCATGAGGGTGCCGAACCCGGTCATGGTGATCGAATTCTGGCCGGGAACGGACAGCAGGAAGTCAAGATATGCGCGCGCCGCGGGCGACAGCGGGCGGGTTGGGTTGACGTAGATATATAGACGCCGCGACAGCGGATATTCACCGGTCTTGACCAGGAACCCATCCGGCTCGAGCGCGGTGTTGCACTCCGTGCTGATCTGCATCGAGCGCGCGTTGCGTTTATCCTGGAAGGCAACGAAGCTGAGGCTGCCCGGATCGCCGTCGACCTGATCGGCCAAATCGTCGGCATAGGTGAACAGCGGCGCATTCAGATGGGCCAGACTGGCCATGCATTTCGCGACGTCGGCGTTACCGATAACCGCGGCACAGAAAATATCCGCGTAGCCCGCGCCCGGATCCATGGCGTAGAGCGTCACCGGCAGGTTCGGGCCGCCGACCTGCGACCAGTTGGTGATCTGACCGGTGAACATCGCCTTCACCTGAGCGATGGACAGTTGTTTCACCGGGTTACGCACGCTGGTGATGATCGTCACCGCGTCCAGTCCGACAACGTTTTCGATCCCGGGGGTCTGAAATTGCGCGAGATCGGGGACATTGGGAATTTTCAGCCGCCGCATCGCATCGATATCGGATTGTTGCACCTGCCTGGCTGCCATCCAAAAGTCCGTCTCGCCGCGCAGCAATGGCTCCAGCCCCGCGTCGGTGCCCTTGCCCGAGACCGTCACCCGCAGCGACCGACGACTTTCCGCGCCGCGCGCGACAATTTCATAGTCGCCGGGATCGACGCCGGAATTCAGCCGGACCGCGCCCAGGCCGAGCTTCTTCGCCCAAACGGTGACCGCATCGATCGTCATGCGCTGGCCGATACTGGACGACCCCGCGAGGCGTATCACGATATCGTCGGGCAAATTCTGGGCTGCCACGGGAAGCGAAGAGACAACCACGCAGACCATGGCGAACAGGCGAAGCGCAAGTCGGAAAAGACGGTTTGTCACTGCGGCAGCTCCTTTTCATCGACATCCGCTCCGCAACGGGGTCGATCAGGCGATATCACGAAAAAACGGGACTCGTTTCATGTGCACCACGTCGTCGGCAATACCTTTATGCAGCGCCTCAATGCTCGAGAACCATCAGGCGCCGGTTCTCAGGCACGGCGACACCGCAGTGCATGCGATTGGTACCGACATTGGTGGCTGTCGCGACACCCCGGTCGATGATGATCAGTTCCATCTGCGCCGACGCAAGCGCGCCATCGTCGCAATAAGGCAGCACCGGCTTGACGCCGCGGGTTACGTATTCGACGCGAAATTCGAAGAGCCGGTCGGGCGCGAGCGCCGTGCCGTCTGCCACGACGTAGGAAGTTTCCGCCGTGCCCCCCTCCATCGGCACGCGACCGATCAGGTCCATCTGTCCCAGTCCACGCGGCTGATTCGGCCCGACATCGCCAGCCCCACCCAATCGCCCGCCTGGTTCGATGATGTGCAGATCGAGTTGGATCGGATCGCGCCACCGCAGGATGGCCCGGTAGACCTTCTTGAATTCGGGCACATCGAGCTTGCACCGGATGGCTGGCGTTTCCTAAAGCTGAATATCGAATTCATTGGTCGCCGCGGTCAGCGCGAAACTGATTTGCGCCTTACCGTCCCGCCCAACCACCCCGATATAGGCCTCGTCGCCATAATCGACCTCTACGCGCCTGCCGGCACCCCCAGGTTGCAACACATCGACGGTCGCCCGCGCCAATTGCTCGCTGACCTGAAGATGGGTCGCACCGAGGCGATCGACATTCGAGCAGGTCGCCTGGGTTTGTGCCGCGGCAGAAGCGCAGGTCGCCAAAATACAGCCCACCGCTATCCAGCCAGACACCGTCGAACGCCCCAACCGCGCGAGGAATTCAAACCAAGTCCGATCCCCATTTTCGCCAACGTTCGCCAATTTCGACAATCCCCTGATCCTGTTTCGTTATTTCAGGTTCCTCAAGCACTTGATGCACCCCTGCTGTGCTATCGATGTCACACAAGGGGAGTACGGTCAACAACGATCACGAAACACCTCGTTCCATGACAGGAAGATAACATCTGGGGGTGCGGCAGGCTCAACGCCGAATTGGACAATGTCATGCGTTCTCCACCAGGATGGCATGATCGATCGTCCTCACGGACGCCCACCCCGCTTCATTCACGCGTCATCGCGAGGTAATAGAAACGCAACACGGACCCGCTACGCCCTTTCAGCCCGTTCACGCAAAAGGAAACCACCCTATGAAGCGCCGCGCTCTCCTCGCCGGTTCCGCCGCTCTCGCCGCCGCACCTTACGCAACCGCACGCGCCGCGGACAAAATCAAGATCGTCTGGTGGCACGCCATGACTGCCGCGCTGGGCGAGCAGCTGCAGCATCTCGTGGACGAATTCAACAAGAGCCAGGACGCGGTCGAGGTTCAGGCCGTGTTCAAGGGCGGCTATGCCGACACGATGAACGCCGCCATCGCCGCGTCCCGCGCCGGGCAGGCGCCGCATCTGGTGCAGGTGTTCGAGGTTGGGACCGGCACGATGATCAACGCCCCCGGCAAATACGTGAAGCAAGTGTGGGAACTCGCCAAGGAAACCGGCATCGCGCTGGAGCCGAAAAACTACATCGGCGCCGTGCGCGGCTATTACAGCCTCCCGGATGGGCGGATGGCCTCGATGCCGTTCAACTCCTCCACCGCGATGATGTGGTATAATAAGGACGCATTCAAAAAGGCCGGCCTGGACCCCGCCAAGCCGCCCACCACCTGGGAAGACGTGGCGAAGGCCGCCAAGGCCATCAAGGAGAAGGATGCCGCGGAAATCCCTTGCACCAGCGCCTGGTTCAGCTGGATCCAGCTCGAACAGTTCAGCGCCCTGCACAACCTGCCCTTCGCCAGCAAGGAAAATGGCTTCGACGGCCTGGACGCCGAGCTGAAATTCAACAGCAAGGCGCACATCGCCCATCTCGACCGTCTGCTCGGCATGTCCAAGGATGGCAGCTTCAAATACACCGGCCGCGACAACAGCCCCAGCCAGCTCCTGATCTCGGGCAAGGTCGGCATCCACTTCGATTCATCGGGATCGCGTGGCGATCTCGTGAAAAGCGCCCAGTTCGAGTGGGGCGAGGCGTTGCTGCCGTATGATCCGCAGGTCATCAAATCCCCGCTGAATTCCATTATCGGCGGCGCGAGCCTCTGGACCATGACCGCGCCTGGCCGCACGCCGGCGGAATACAAGGCCGTGGCCCAATTCCTCGCCTTCATCGGCAAGGCCGAGAACGATGCTTACTGGCACCAGCATACCGGCTACGTCCCGGTGACGCTCGCCGGTTTCGACCTGTCGAAGAAGCAGGGCTTCTACGAAAAGAACGTTGGGGCCGATCTGCCCGCGCAGCAGCTCACCCGCGGTTCGGTGACGCCGAACTCCAAGGGCCTGCGGCTCGGTCGCCTGGTCGAAATTCGCAACAATCTCTACGAAGAGGTCGAGAAAGCCTTCCAAGGGGGCCAGTCCGCCAAGGACGCGCTGGATAACGCCGTCACCCGCGGCAACAAGGTCCTCCGCGACTTCCAGAAATCGATCAAGGCCTGAGCCATGGAACGACGGACGGTATTCGGCGGCTGGCTGCTGCCGATACTGCTCGTCCTGCCGCAGCTCACGCTGACCGCGTTCTTCTTTTACTGGCCGGCGGCGCAGGCGGTGTGGTCGAGCATGACCACGCAAGATGCCTTCGGCGCCGGCGAGGTTTTCGTCGGCCTGGATAATTTTTCCGATTTGCTGGCCGACCCGCTGTATATCGCCTCGATGGTGCGGACGGTGGTGTTCTGCGTCACCGTCAGCGCGCTGGCGATGGGCCTGGCCCTGGCGCTCGCGGTGTTCGCGGACCGGGAAATCCGCGGCAAGGGGGCGTATCGTACGCTGCTGATCTGGCCTTATGCGATCGCGCCGGCGCTGTCCTCGGTGTTGTTTCTCTTCATCCTCGACCCCCGCGTGGGTATGCTCGGTCGGCCGTTGAACCGGATGGGGTTCGATTGGGATTATCACCTGAACGGCAATCAGGCGCTGCTGACGGTGGTGATGGCGAGCGCCTGGAAGCAGGTGAGTTACAATTTCATATTTTTCCTCGCCGGCCTGCAGTCCATTCCCCGCGCGGTGATCGAGGCCGCCCGCATGGACGGTGCCAAGGGATGGCGGCGGTTCCGCACCATCACCTTTCCGCTGCTGGCACCGACGACGTTCTTCCTGCTGGTCGTCAACATCGTCTACGCCGCCTTCGATACCTTCGGCACGATCAACGCACTGACCCATGGCGGACCGGGCAAGGATACCGAGACCCTCGTGCTGAAAGTCTACCGCGACGGCTTCATCAATCAGGATATCGGGTCATCCTCGGCCCAGTCCGTCATCCTGATGCTGGGCGTGATCGCGATCACCGCCGTGCAGTTCCGCTTCATGGGCAAAAAGGTGACGGAGTGATGCCCCGCCAGGACCGCGACTGGTTCGCCCATGCCATGCTGGCTTTGGGTGTGGTCCTGTTCGCGCTGCCGGTGTGGCTGGTGCTAGCCGGCTCAACCCAGGACTCCGATGCCATTGCCCGAGGCGACCTTTCGCTGGTTCCCGATCTGACCAATTTTTCGGCCTATCCCAAAGTCCTGACCCAAGGCACCATGGGCGCGCCGCCGGTCTGGCACATGCTGCTGGTTTCACTGGGCATGGCGCTGTGCATCGCCGGCGGAAAAATCGCGATTTCGATCCTCTCGGCCTATGCCGTGGTGTTCTTCCGGTTCCCGTTTCGGAAAATCGCGTTCTGGTCGATTTTCGTGACGCTGATGCTGCCGGTCGAGGTGCGGATCATGCCCACCTATTCCGTCATGGCGACGTTCGGGCTGATTAACAGCTTCACCGGCCTTTGGGTCCCCCTGATTGCGTCGGCCACGGCGACGTTGCTGTTCCGTCAGGTGTTCGTCGCCATCCCCGACGAACTGGTGGAGGCCGCGCGCATGGATGGCGCCGGGCCACTGCGGTTTTTGAAGGACATCGCGATCCCGGTCTCCGGCGCCAACATCGCCGCGCTGTTCGTCATCCTGTTCGTTTACGGCTGGAACCAGTACCTTTGGCCGCTGTTGGTCGCCACCGATCCCAGCCTCGACACGATCGTGATCGGGCTGGTCAAGATGATCGGGGTGGAAACTCAGACCGACTGGTCGGCGGTGATGGCAACGGCGGTGATGGCGCTGCTGCCCCCGGTCGCGGTGGTGCTGCTGATGCAGCGCTGGTTCGTGGCGGGACTGACCGAGGGCGAGAAATAACTACGCCTTCGTGACGTTCCAGAACACCGGCACCGCGCCTTTCAACAGACCCGACAGGTTCTTGCGATAGGCGGCCGGCGGCAGGTACTGGCCCAGCGGAATATAGGGGACGGTCTCGAACGCCCGCAGTTGCGTCGCCGCGTCCAGCCGCTTCTGTTCGGCCGGATCGGTGGTGTCCATCCAGGCGTTGCGCAGCGACTCCATTTCCGGATCGGTCGGCCAGCCGAACCAGGCGGCTGTACCATTGCCGCGGAGGTTTGTGGCGAAGACGGGGTCGCGATAATCCGCGGCCGGTGCGCCCAGGGGGAACATCGACCATCCGCCTTTGTCCAACGGTTCCTTGCTGGTCCGACGTTCGACGATGGTGCCCCAATCCGAGGACTGCTCATCGATGTTGATCCCAACCTCCCGGAAGGCGGCGATGACAACCGAACTCATGGCGTCGTAGTAGATCTGGTCGGTCGGGTGCATGAACACGACCTTCTCGCCGGCGTAGCCGGCCTCCTTCAGCATGGCCTTGATCTGGTCCTTGCCGGGGCGTTTGCGAATGTGATCCATCCCGGCTTCGTTCGCCGACGGCGTGCCGGGAATGTAGAATCCGACCGGCGCGCGATAGAGCGATTTGTCCTCCCCCATTACCGCGGTCATGACGTCGACCTGATCGACCGCCGCCAACATCGCGCGCCGGACCCCGGCGTTGGCCGTGGGGCCGTGCAGATGGTTGGGCCGCAGACAGCCGAAAGTGCCGTAAATATCGATCGGCGCGACCTCGACTCCCGGCTTCGATTTCAGCATGCCGAGCAAATCCGGCAACGGCGCGTCGAGCCAGTCGACCTCGCCCGCGACCAGGGCGCCCGCGGCGGTCGAGGCGTCGGGGATGATGCGCCATTCCACCCGATCGACCATCACGCGGTATCCTCCGGCGGCGAAGCTGGCCGGTTCGGGGCGCGGATTGTATTTGTCGAATTTGGCGAAAACCGCGCGATGACCCGAGACGTACTCGTCCGCGACATACCGGAACGGGCCGCTGCCCACCGCTTCGGGCAATTGCTTGAACGCGTCGAGATTGGCGAGTCTTTCGGGGACGATGATCGGCGTGGGCTGCGTCTTCGCCAGAGCGTAGGCCAATGCCGAGAACGGTTTTTTCAGGCGCCAGACCAGCGTTTTGTCGTCGGGCGCGGACAGTTCGTCCAGGCGATCGGCGATGGTCTGGCCGATGCCGTCCCGCTTCATCCAACGCCGCAGCGATGCCACGCAGTCCCTGGCCAGTACCGGTGTGCCATCGTGGAACATCAGGCCGTCGCGCAGCTTCATGGTCCAGCGCAGGCCGTTGTCCTCGATCGTGTGTCCGGAGACCATTTGCGGCTTGGGGTTCAGGGCCTCGTCGCGGCCATACAGCGTCTCGAACACCATCGCCGCGGCATTGCGTGTCACGATCGCGGTGGTCCAGACCGCGTCCATGGTCACGAGGTTTCCTTGCGGGACATGCACGATGGTCGAGGACTTGCCGCCCACCGCGGGCTGCGCCAGGGCCGACCGCATTGAACCGGCGGCGAGACTGCCGGCGAGAAAGCCACGACGTTTCATTTCAGACGCTCCAATCCTCTAGTGGGCACAGTATGCCACCGGACCGGGATTGGGGCGAGCGTCGCCCTGAGGGCATTCGCATATGAGTGCGCGCCCGCCCCTCGCGGCATCGCCGGACTTGATCCGACTTCACAAGCTTGCAGGAACCGGTGATTCGGAGATTTCGGAGCCCATGCATGGCGCGGTCGGTGCCGTTCGACCATCCATTTTAACACGAAGAAGATAAAAGGCTCAAAGGCGCAAAG